>DAOVNN010000272.1 GCA_030630165.1 Candidatus Krumholzibacteriota bacterium | reverse complement strand
GATCGCCCCTGTCGACCATCTCGCGGAGGCAGTCGGCGCAGACGGCCGTGTCGACGGGATAGAGTGCGTCCGACCCGCCGGCCTCTTCACTCTCCATGATCACGAAATCGCCGCCGCCCACCGGCTCGACCCTCTCCGCTTCGAGCGAATCGATCCTCGCAAGAGGCGGCAGATCGTTCTCGAGCGACGAGGCGAATGAGAGGATAGCCTCCCTGCTCCCCTCGATCTCGATGACGACGCCGCGCCGCGTGTTCCTCACGGACCCGGAAAGGCCGGCGGAAACGGCCATCCTGTAGATCGACGGCCGGAACCCGACCCCCTGCACGCGTCCCGTGACGATCAGCGACAGCCTCGCCGGGTCTCCCTCGATCCTTGATCCGATAATTTCCCTGATATCCATCCGGTTCTTTCGATGAGTTGAAAAGCTGTAATAAGATACCGGCGGCAGGCGGCCTTTTCCAGCGAAAACACCCCCCGCAGGGAGCGATTTTTCTTGCGGGACAGCCGCCCGGCGAAAGCTGTCAGATATAGACGGGGTCAGCTCAGTGACAGAGCTGGGACACGAGTTCTAGCCGGAACCGGTTCCCGGGACCCTGAATGCGGCGAAGACCCTCACGAGCCACCAGGCCGTGTATGCGATATACGATATAAACATCACGAGGAATATCCCCCCGTTCAGTCTGACCGTATCGGAGAGGTTCGCCGCGACGATCAGGATCAGGACGCCGAGCATCAGCAGCCCCGTGGCGACACCGAGTGTGTACATGATGTTTTCCATCCGCCTTTTCGCCTCGGGCATGTTCTCGTCGAGAAGCCAGTAATCACTGTTGGGCAGGCTGATGTACTTCTTCGGTACCTCATCGAGCAATCTCGGTGACAGGGCGAAACTGCCGTAGAGCACCGCCATGAGAACCATGAATATCAGGATATGGGCCCCCTTCGACATCCAGCTGTCGGGCGCTCCGCTCCCGCCGAAATGGATCGCGACGTTGTCGGGCAGGATAAACCACGAAAAGAGGTTAAAGAGGACTACGAGCAGAAAAACGGCATTCAGTACGGTTCGCGCTTTAAGCATGATACTCGCCTCCTGTCACGGGAAGGGGCCCGCCTGACGGCGGACCCTCTGCCCGTAATAACCGTTTTTCACTCGATTTATTCGATCCTAGTTCAGTCCCCTTCTCTCTAGAAGCGGCTGGATGCTCGGTATCGATCCCCTGAACTGGACGTACAGCTTCATCGGATCCTCAGAGCCTCCCTTGGCGAGGATGTTCTCCCTGAAGAGCTGCGCCGTCTGGCGGTCGAAGATGCCGTTTTCCCTGAACGCCTGGAAGGCATCGGCATCGAGCACTTCGGCCCAGATGTAGCTGTAATATCCCGAGGCATATCCGCTGGTGAAGATATGCCTGAAGTATGTCGACCTGTACCTCGACTTGATCTCGGGGATCAGGCCGGCATTGCCGAGCTTATCGTTCTCGAACTTCCTCACGTCGAGAGCGAAGTGCTTGTCGATAGTATGGTAGTCCATGTCGAGAAGCGATGCGGCGAGATACTCGGTAGCGAAGAAGCCCTGGTTGAACTTATCCGCCTTCTTTATCTTCGCGATCAGCTCGTCGGGTATCGGTTCGCCTGTCTTGTAGTGCTTCGCATACAGCTTCAGCACGGCAGGATCGGTCGCCCAGTTCTCCATGATCTGCGACGGAAGCTCGACGAAATCGGTCACGACAGCCGTGCCGGTAAGGGCCGGATAGGAGCCGTTGGAGAGCAGGCCGTGAAGGCCGTGACCCATCTCGTGGAAGAGAGTACGGACCTCGTCGAAGGTAAGCAGCGAGGGCATGTCGCCGGTCGGCTTGGAGAAGTTGCCGACGTTGTAGACGAGAGGTGCGACCATCTCGCCGTCGATCGTCCTCGACTGCTTGCGGAACGTGCCCATCCAGGCGCCGCCCCTCTTGCTTGCCCTCGGAAAGTAGTCGCAGAAGAAGATACCGATGTGGGCGCCGTCCTCTTCCTTGACCTCGAATACCCGGACATCCTCGTGATACACGGGCGCGTCCTTGATCTCGTTGAATGTAATCCCCCAGAGTTTGTTGCATACCATGAAACAGGCGTCCAGGACGTTCTCGAGCTGGAAGTAGGGCTTGAGGACTTCGTCGTCGAGATCGTATTTCTCCTTTTTCAGCTTTTCGGCGTAGTACCACCAGTCCCAGCTCTCGAGCTTGAAGCCGCCGCCATCGCGGTCGATAACCGCCTGGAAGAGCGCACGCTCCTCTTTCGCCTTGTTAAGCGCCGGTGTCCAGATTTGAGCGAGGAGGTCGTATACGTTCTCGGGGACCTTCGCCATCGATTCCTCGAGGGCAAAGTGCGCGTATGTCTTGTAGCCGAGGAGGTTAGACCTGTCGAGCCTCAGCGCGACTATCTTCTTTATGATCTCCTTGTTGTCGAATTCGTTGTCGTTGTCGCCCAGCATGAACCAGGCGGTATAGATCTTCTCGCGAAGATCCCTTCTCTCGGAATACTGGAGGAAGGGGATCCAGCTCGGCTTGTGCAGGGTGAAGAGCCACTTGCCCTCGTAACCCTTTGCGGCAGCTGCCTCGGCGGCGCCGCTTACAACGAAATCGGGCAGGCCGGCGAGGTCCTTCTCGTCCTCGAGGACCATCTCGAAATTGTTCGTCTCCTTGAGAATATTCTCGCCGAACTGAAGCGTGATTACCGAAAGTTCCTTGTTGATGGCGCGCAGCTTTTCCTTGTCCTCAGCGTTGAGGTCGGCTCCATTGCGTACGAACCTCTTGTAGTATTCATCAAGAAGCTTGTCCTGCTCGGGCGTGAGCGCAAGCGAGAGCCTCGTTTCGTGGATGGCCTTGATCCTCTTGAAGAGATTGTCGTTGAGAATGATGTTGTCGCTGTGCTCGGAGAGCATCGGGGCCGCTTCCTTCGCGATTGTCTGCATCTGCTCGTTCGTGATGGCAGAATTAAGGCTGAAGAAGACCTCGGTGACCTTGTCGAGAAGCTCGCCGCTGTACTCCATGGCGAGGACGGTGTTCTCGAATGTCGAATGCTCTGTACTGTTCGCGATCGCTTCTATCTCCGCCTGGTGCTGGATTATTCCTTCCCTCATGGCGGGCATGTAATGCTCTTCCTTTATCTCGGAAAAGGGTGGTATCCCGAAGGGCGTGTCCCATTCCGTGTAAAAAGGATTCTGCTCCTGTGGAGAGCAGGCCAGCAGCAGCAGGACGACCAGCAGTGGCGCGAAAAACTTTCTCTTCATCCCTTCATTCCTCCTGATTATAGGGAATGTGAATTGTCCGGACCGTCGACCGGCCGGGCGTACAGGAGATAATACGGGAGACCCGCTGCCATGTCAACCGGCAGCGGCCCTGCTGCGGAATACTCCTGAATCCATAATTACATTTAAGGAATCATTAAGTAGCGCAACAGGTTACGGTCCGGGAAGCTGCAGCGGGATCACCATAAAAAAAGGAGACGCCTGATGGCGCCTCCCCTGAACTGACTTCCATTATAAAACGTAAGCTACCAGCTGCCCGACTCGAGATACTCGTTTATCGCAACTGCCGCCTTTCGTCCCTGGCCCATCGCGAGGATCACTGTCGCCGCTCCGAGGACGATATCGCCGCCAGCGAAGACGCCTTTCTTGCTCGTCTTCATCGTCGCTTCGTCAACGGTGATGTTTCCCCACTTGTTTGTCGAGATATCGGGCGTAGTGTCGGGGATCAACGGGTTCGACGAGTTGCCGATCGAGACGATGCATGTATCAATGTCGAGGTTGAACTCGCTGTCGGGGATCGGAACGGGGCGGCGCCTGCCCGAGTCGTCGGGCTCGCCGAGCTCCATCTTGATGCATTCTACCTGCTTGACCCATCCATCCTCATCGCCGATCAGGCGGATCGGGTTCTGGAGCAGAAGGAACTGGACGCCCTCCTCCTCAGCATGATGAACCTCCTCGACCCTCGCCGGCATCTCGGCCTTCGAGCGGCGGTAGACGAGATAGACATTCTCGGCGCCGAGTCTGAGAGCCGTACGGGCCGAGTCCATCGCCACGTTTCCGCCACCAAAGACGGCGACGTTCTTCGACCTGGCTATCGGCGTGTCGGTCTCGGGGAAAGAGTAAGCCTGCATCAGATTGGCCCTGGTGAGATACTCGTTCGCCGAGTAGACG
>DAOVNN010000131.1 GCA_030630165.1 Candidatus Krumholzibacteriota bacterium | reverse complement strand
GGTCGTCTCGGGAGACTACGCCTACGTAGCGCTCGGATCGTCCGGCCTTTGGATAGTCGAATTAAGCACCCCGGAATCGCCCGTACTGGCTGGACATCTATATACCCGGGGCTACGTCGGCAGCGTGGCAGTCTCCGGTAATTACGCATATCTGGCGGTACAGGATCGGATCTCGACTTATATCAGAAGCAATGCTGTTCCGGGAGATCTCTATATAATAGATGAAGCATCCGGACTTCAGATCGTCGACGTCAGCTCCCCCGGATCACCGGCAATAATCGGCTCTGTCATCACCCCTGGCTGTGCCACAGGCGTGGCCGCCTCGGAAGAATATATTTATGTTATGGATTGTGCCTCTGGCCTGACCGCGGCATACAGGCAGTGTGGAGATTAATTACGCCCGCTGCTGAGACAGGGTCAGTCCGTCACTCTTGTAATATCCGCGCCGAGCGCGCGCAGCTTGTTCTCGATATCCTCGTATCCCCGCTCGATGTGATAGATCCTCAGGACCTTCGTCTCTCCCTCAGCGACCATTGCCGCGAGCAGGAGCGCGGAGCTCGCCCTGATGTCGGTTGCCATCACCGGCGCCCCCTCGAGCTTCTTCACACCGGAGACGACGGCGACGTGGCCGTCGAGCGTGATCTTCGCTCCGAAGCGCCGCAGCTCGGGAACGTGGGTGAACCTGTCGGGGTAGACGTGCTCGACGATCGTGCTCGCTCCGTCGGCGATGCAGAGGACCGCCATCATCTGCGCCTGCATATCTGTCGGGAAGGACGGGTAGTACCCAGTGTCGATGTCGACCGGAGCGATCTTCTTCGGGCCGACGACCCTCATCGTGTCATCGGTCACGGTCACCTCGGCGCCGCAGGCCTCGAGCTTGTCGATGACCGAGTGCATCTGGTCGGGCCGGCAGTTCTCCAGAGTGACGTCGCCGCCCGTGATGAGCGCGGCCGCGGCATATGTGCCCGCCTCGATCCTGTCGGGGATCACTGCATGCCTGAACGGCTCGATCGAATCGCGTCCCTGTATATGTATCGTCGAGGTGCCGTCCCCCTCGATCTCGACGCCCGCGCTCCGGAGCGCGCCGGCGAGCGCCGATATCTCAGGTTCGCGCGCGGCGTTCTCGAGCACCGTCTCGCCGTCGGCCAGCGAAGCGGCAAGCATGATATTGACTGTCGCCCCGACACTCGGCATGGTGAGTATCACCTCAGCGCCCTTGAGACGGTCGGCCTGCGCGTCGATATATCCGTGGTCTATCCTGATCTTCGCCCCGAGGGTCATCATCCCCTTGAGGTGCTGATCGATCGGCCTCGGTCCCCAGGCGCATCCGCCCGGCATCGAGACCCTCGCCTTCCCGAACCTCGCCAGCAGGGGTCCCAGGACGTAGATCGAGGCGCGCATCGTACGGACCAGGTCGTAAGGCGCCTCGAACGAGGTCACCGAAGCAGCATCGATCGAGAGGACCCCGTCCTCGAGGCTTGACGGTATCCCGAGTGTTTCGAGGACCTTCATCATCGTCCTCGTGTCGCGAAGGTCCGGGACGTTGTCGAGGATGCATTGTCCGCCGGTGAGGATCGTCGCCGCCATCAGCGGCAGCATCGCGTTCTTCGCTCCGCTTATCCTGACGCTCCCTTCGAGCCTCGACGGCCCCCTGATAATGAAACTGTCCATCAGTCTCCTCGCCTTCCTGCGACCATTCGCTCGAGTCCGTTATAATCTTTTCTCATCTCGACGGCGGCAAAACCCGCCGACTTCAATATATCCGTGACTGCGCTTCCCTGCCCGTGCCCGATCTCGACCGCGACGACTCCGCCCGGCCCGAGCAGCCGGAAGCCCCGCTCAGCTATGATGGGATAAAAGTCGAGCCCGTCCGTCCCTCCGTCGAGCGCCGTTCGGCTTTCCCACGATGAGACCTCCGCCTGAAGTCCCTCGATATCGCCGGCAGGTATGTACGGGGGGTTCGAGACTACGAGATCGAAGGTCCCTGCTTCGGCGAACTCCCCGAATCCGTCGGAGACCAGCACGTCGATGCGTCCTGAAAGCCCAAGGGCCCCGATGTTCGCTTCGGCCAGTGCGGCCGCCGCGTCTGACTTGTCGAAAGCGATCCCGGTCCAGCCTGGATTCTCTGCCGCGAGCGCTCCCGATATCGCGCCGGATCCCGTTCCGAACTCTATGAATCTCACCGCTTCGCGGCCGCTCATCAGCTCCCCGGCGAGTTCGACGAGGAGTTCCGTCTCGGGACGCGGTATAAAAACATCTTCGACTATCCTGAATGTCAGCGAACGGAACTCGACCTCGCCGAGTATGTACTGCAGGGGTATCCGTCTGGCCCTCTTCTTCAGGTCGCTTCGATACTCGCCCAGGACCGGCTCGCAGAGCGCCTCCTCGAACCTCAGGTAGAGATCGAGCCGTGTGCACCCGAGCGCCTTCGCGAGCAGGTGCTCCGCGCTGAGCCTTGCCGACTCCACCCCGTGTTTCTCGAGGTACCCTTCCGACATCTTGACCGCTTCGATCACGGTCGGCGTGCGGTCCATTCGGTCAACCTTCCGCTGCGGTTCCCTTTTCCATCTCCATCGCGAGAAGCTCCTCGCGGTGCGCCACCGCGAGTTCCCCGATGACCCCGCCGAGGTCCCCGTCGAGGATGCCTCCGAGATTGTGCACCGTCAGCCCGATCCTGTGATCGGTGACCCTTCCCTGCGGGAAGTTGTATGTCCTGATCTTGGCGCTGCGATCGCCCGAGCCGACCTGGCTCCGTCTCTGGGCTGCGACCTCGGCCTCCTGCTCGCTGCGTGCCTTCTCGAGCAGCCTGGATCTCAATACTTTGAGCGCCTTCGCCTTGTTCTTGTGCTGGGATTTCTCGTCCTGACAGGTGACGACGAGCCCCGTCGGTATATGCGTGATGCGTACGGCCGAGTCTGTCGTGTTGACGCTCTGTCCGCCCGGCCCGCTCGATCTGTAAACGTCTATCTTCAGGTCGTTCGCCTCTATGCCGATATCGACCTCTTCAGCCTCGGGGAGCACCGCAACGGAGACCGCCGAGGTATGTATCCTTCCGCCCGACTCGGTGACCGGGACCCTCTGGACCCTGTGCACTCCGCTCTCGAACTTCAGGTTCCCGTACGCGTTCTCTCCGGTGATGAGGAAGATGATCTCCTTGAAGCCGCCCTTCTCGGTCGCGTTACTGCTGAGGATCTCGATCTTCCACTTCTGTCTCTCGGCATAGAGCCTGTACATCCTCGCAAGGTCGGCCGCGAAAAGGGCCGCCTCGTCCCCACCCGTTCCGGCCCTGATCTCGAAGACCGTGTTGCGGGAATCGTCCGGATTGCTCGGGATCAGGAGGAGTTTTATGTTCTCCTCGAGTTCGGCCATCCGGGGCTTTATCTCCTCGAGCTCAGCTTTGGCCATCTCGATGAGCTCACCGTCGTCAGTGGCGGCGATGACCTCCTCGTCGTCCGTCGCCCTCGTGTCGAGCTCAAGCCATTCCTTTATCGCCGTCACCGCGGCGCCGAGATCGCTGCGCTCACGCCCGAGTTCCCTGTACTTCTTCTGGTCCCTGATGTTCTCCGGCTTCCCCAGCTCCTCGCCGAGCTGGTCGTAGCGGGCCAGGACGTTTTCGTATCTGTCGTTACTGCTCATTTCGGTCCTCCGGCGGAAGGGGAGCGGCGCAGACGGAAAAAGCTCCTCTGCTTGCCGCGGATCCCGCGAAAAACACTAATCTATAAACTGTCTGGATTCCAGTAAATTGTCTGCCAGGCTGGCGTTCAGTGCGACTATGGCCACTTCGATCTGATCGATCGACGGCTCCCTCGTCGTGAGCTTCTGCATCATGATCCCCGGCCAGAAGACAAACCCGAAGAACCTGCGGAAGTTCGGTCTCGAGGATGCCTTGAGGACCTCGTATGACAGGCCGCCGATAAGAGGGATCATCGCGAGCCGGAAGATCCTGTCACCGACATTGTCCGGCCTGCCGGTGAAGGTGAATACGATGACGCTGACGAGGACGACGATGAGAAGAAACGATGTGCTGCACCTCGGATGGAGCCGCGGATGGTCCATCGCGTTCTCGGGAGTCACCTCGACACCTTCCTCGAATGTGAAGATCGCCTTGTGCTCGGCGCCGTGATACTCGAAGATCCTCTGCATGTCCTTCCACCGGGTGATCGTATAAATGTAGAGGAATATGATTATCAATCGAAAGAGACCGTCAACGAGGTTGAACACGATGCCGTTCTCTATCTTCAGAAGACCTGTCAGCAGAAGGGGGACATAAAAGAAGAGTGCCATGCCGAGTATGACCGCACCCACCATGGCCAGCACCATGTACCACGAGACCCCGCCGCCCTTTTTCTCTTTTTCTTCATCCTCGTTGATAGATTCGTCGGCAGAGAAGGCGAGCGCCTTCAGCGCGACGGCGAATGTCTCGACAAGAGAGACTGCCCCGCGTATCACGGGCAGCCCGAAGAACTTGTTTTTCCTGGTAAGGCTGACGAAAGGCTCGGTCTTGACCACGATCCTGCCGCTTTGAGTCCGGACGGCCGTGGCTATGCCGGACGGCGAGCGCATCATCACGCCCTCGATAACGGCCTGTCCGCCGACCAGGGGACGTTTTTCTCCACAGTCGGGCATACTTCCCTCTGTCCTGATTGAAGACCAGTGAGGCTGGAGCTACTTTTTGCCCTGCTCGCCGGCTTTCTTCCTGTAATCGCCGTACTTGCGCTGGAATCTCTCGACGCGTCCCGCCGTATCGATCAGCTTCTGCTTTCCGGTGAAAAACGGGTGGCACTGCGAACAGATCTCGACGTGGATCTTTTCCTGAGTGGAACGTGTTTCTATCACGTTACCGCAAAGGCAGGTGATCGTCGTCTGCTTGTACTCGGGATGGATTTCCTTCTTCATCTCATTTTCTCCGGTAATTTCCCTGTTTCACTTACATGTAATCGGCAACAGCCGGGGAATAAACAATCTAATAACCCGCCCCGGCGAATTCAAATATATTTTCACGCCTCCGCTGCTACACATTCATCGACTGGAGGAATTTCGAGTTCGTCTTCGTCCTCGATACCTTATCGATCAGGAACTCCATCGCCTCGACGCACGACTTGTCGCTGAGGAACTTGCGAAGGATGTAGACCTTGCTCAGCACCTTCTCGTCGAGCAGAAGCTCTTCCTTCCTCGTTCCCGAGCGGAAGATGTCGATCGCCGGCCATACTCTCTTGTCGGCGAGCCTGCGGTCGAGGACTATCTCGAGGTTACCCGTTCCCTTGAACTCCTCGAAGATGACCTCGTCCATCCGGCTTCCCGTCTCGATCAGGGCCGTGGCGATGATCGTCAGGCTGCCCTGCTCCTCGGTGTTACGGGCCGCGCCGAAGAAACGCTTCGGTCTCTGGAGCGCGTTTGAGTCGACGCCTCCCGAGAGGATCTTGCCCGAATGGGGGACGACGGCGTTGTGCGCCCTGGCGAGCCTCGTGATCGAGTCGAGAAGGATCACGACGTGCTTTCCATGCTCAACGAGCCTCTTCGCCTTCTGTATGACCATGTCGGCGACGTGCACGTGCCTGTCGGCCGGCTCGTCGAAGGTCGAGCTGATGACCTCGCCATTCACCGAACGCTGCATGTCGGTAACCTCTTCGGGGCGCTCGTCGATCAGGAGGACTATCAGTACTATATTGGGATGGTTTACCGTTATCGAGTTGGCTATTTTCTGCAGAATGACTGTCTTTCCCGTTCTCGGGGGGGCGACGATCAGGGCCCTCTGTCCCTTGCCGATAGGCGTGAGCAGATTCATCAGCCTCGTCGACATATCCGCCGGTTCATGCTCGAGATCGATCATGTCATCGGGATACAGGGGCGTGAGGTTGTCGAAGAGAGTCTTCTTCTTCGCTTCCTCCGGATGCTCTCCGTTGACCGCCTCGACCTTAAGAAGGGCGAAATACCTCTCCGAATCCTTCGGCGACCTGACCTGCCCCGAGACGGTGTCTCCCGTGCGGAGCGAGAACTTCTTGATCTGCGAGGGCGAGACATATATGTCGTCAGGCCCTGGAAGGTAGTTGTAATCGGGTGATCTGAGGAAGCCGTAACCTTCCGGCAGTACCTGAAGGACTCCCTCGTTGAATATGAAGCCGTTCTGCTTGGCCTGTTCCTCGAGGATCCTGAATATCAGTTCCTGTTTCCTGAGGCTGCTCGCCTCGCTGATCTTCAGGTCGTTGGCCACATCCATCAGTTCGTCGATCTTTCTCTTTTTCAGTTCTGCTATTTCCATAAATTAATACCTCTTTACTGTGACCCCTCACCACCGCAGGGCACCGCCCCGCGACTTCACTCTTTTTCCTTTCTATCTGAAAATCGGGATTTATCGAAACCGTCGATATCAACAGCGCTAATCAGGATCTCCATCGATGTCGTTGGGTTCCGTTATGCTCGAATATGATTGCGGTAAAATTCACCAAGGCTTACGCGAAGACCCGTTACCGGGAAAAACCTCCATCTTTCTGGGAGAACAAGGGGTAACGAAGAAACACGCCCTTACGACATCTATATTAGTGGACAATCCTCCTCGTGTCAAGACAAATGGGGGTTCGGGCGGAGAGAATACCGGCGGGGCGGAAGCGTTGGCGGGGACACGCCGACGGCGTGTCCCCTTGATAATTCCCTCAGCCTCCCGTTATTTCCTGATATTTTCTGGCCGCTTCCTCGGCCTTGATCTTCATGCCCTTCTTGCTGAAGGAGAGACTCAGTATCTGCCAGCCCTTTGCGTCATCGGGGAACTTCTCCGTGAAGATCTGGCCCTGCATGATCGACTCGTCCCAGAACTCGCCGGAATAGTAGGCGAGAAGGAGGCTGTAATGCGCCGCCTTGTTCTCGGGCTCGATTATCAGTGAATTCTGGAAAGAATCGGCGGAGAGCAGGAACTGGTCGAGCCTCAGGTGGCAGACACCCAGATTGTAGTAGAGGTCGAAACTCTCCGTCTCCGTAGCGCGCCGGCCGTCGGAAGCCATCTGGAAGAACTTGACCGCGTTTTCCCACTCCTTGTCCAGGAGATACTGGTTTCCGACTTTTTCAATGATCTCGGCGTTGACCGGGTCGTCCCTCATCAGCCTCTCGAAGATCTCGTAGGCCTTGTCCGTCTCGCCCTTGACGATCAGGACCTTGCCGACGAGCTCGAGGACCTTGCCGTAATCCTGCTCTTCCTCAGTGATAAGCACCATCAGGGTGTCGGCTACCAGATAGGACTTTTCCCAGTACATCGAATCCTCTGCCGCGAGAGAGTTGTACGCCTTGGCGAGGTTGAGCCATCCCTTGATCTGCCTCGGATCGGCATCGACGCACTCCTCGAACTCGACTGCCGCTCCCTCGAGGTTCTCACCCTGGAACTCGGCGATGCCGGCATTGAAGTGACGCGCCCAGTTCGACTTGATATTATCCTCGGTAAGCTTCTGCTTATTCGGGTCGAGCTGCGCCGCCATCATGAAATACTTGTAGGAGAGCGCCATCTCCTCGGTGTACGAGTACGAGATGCCCAGCTGAAAGCATGCCTCAGCGTCATTGGGTTTCTTCTCGAGCCCGAGCTTGGCCTGCACTATTGCATCTTCATAGTTGCCGGTCTGGTTATGAAGCATCGCGCTCGTGGTCTCAACACTCTTGCACGCAAAAACTGTCGCGAGAGCTGCGACGAGGAGCACAAGTATGATATGCTTCCTGTTCATGGGCGAACTGACCTCCTTGATAAGTCTGGACGGGAAATGGAAGTATCGTGGTATCTTCTCTTTACACTGGAAAATTAGCAACCGGCC
>DAOVNN010000261.1 GCA_030630165.1 Candidatus Krumholzibacteriota bacterium | reverse complement strand
GGTCTTCAATGGTCATCTCAGCTCCGCTTATGGCCAGGAACTCCCTCCTTGGAGTTATCCTCGCGATCCAGGATCAGGACAGTCAGCAGTTCAACGAAGATGATATTCATCTGCTGACCATGATGGCCAACCAGGCCGCAATCGCATTCGAGAATTACCTGCTCTACCGTAAACTCGAGATGGAGTCGATCACGGACGGCTTGACGGGTGTTTATAATTACAGGTTCCTTATCCGGTCGCTGAGGCTCGAGGTAAAGAGAGCCAAGAGGTTCGACTCGTCCTTCTCCTTTCTGATGCTGGACGTGGACAATCTGAAGGAATACAACGACAGGAACGGACACCTGTCCGGCAGCAGGGCACTTACGAACATAGCCTCGATCCTCAGCGACAGCAGCAGGGAGATCGACGTCGTAGCAAAATATGGGGGAGATGAGTTTGGGATCCTTCTTCCGGGAACATCAGGAGAGGGAGCGGGCATCTACGGGGAAAGAGTGCTCGAAGAAGTGAGGAATTACATGTTCGACGGGAAAACGCCCGGACTTCTTACATGCAGTATCGGGATCTCCGTTTACCCGGATGACGCGTCAAACGTCGAGAAGATCATAGACAGGGCGGACACAGCACTGTATAAGGCGAAATCAGACGGTAAAAATAGCATCAGGACCTACTCCGCTATCGAATTCGCCGGGCGCACTTGAAACCTTTGACGCCAAGAGACAATTGTTATAATCTGAACAACGAAAGTCTGAAAGGAGGACGAATTTGGGACTGAGAGAAAAACTATCTGAAAAAAAGGCAGTCCAGTCGGTGATCGGACTGGGCTATGTCGGACTTCCGCTGGCGGTTGAATTCAGCAAGGCAGGTCTTAAGACTGTAGGGATCGATATCGACAGCAGGAAGGTGAAGGAGGTCAATGCGGGCAGGAGCTATATCGGTGATGTAGACGGGGTTGAATTGTCGGAAGTGGTCGGCTCCGGTATCCTGCGCGCAACTGATGATTTTTCCATCCTGACTGATGCGGACACGATAAATATCGCGGTTCCTACACCTCTCAGGAAGACCAAAGATCCGGACATATCCTATATCGTAGCGGCTCTCAAGGAGATACGTAAATATCTCCACAAGGGCCAGCTGATCATACTTGAGAGCACTACATATCCGGGCACGACGGAGGAAGTCATGCTTCCCCTTCTCGAGGAGACAGGTCTGAAGGTTGGAAAGGACTTCTACCTCGCCTTTTCTCCGGAGAGAGTCGATCCTGGAAACGAGCACTTTTCGACAAAGAACATACCCAAGGTAGTCGGCGGGGTTACGCCGGCATGCACTGAACTGGCGGCGATGCTGTACAGCGCCGCGGGGATGAATCCTGTTCCCGTCAGTTCGACAAGAGTGGCGGAGACGGTAAAGCTGCTTGAGAATACCTTCAGGAGCGTCAATATCGGCCTGGTGAACGAGATCGCGATGATGTGCAACAGGATGGGTATTAATGTTTGGGAAGTCATCGATGCGGCGGCGACAAAACCCTTCGGTTTCATGCCGTTCTATCCCGGTCCCGGGCTCGGCGGCCACTGCATTCCGATCGATCCGTTTTACCTCTCGTGGAAGGCCAAGCAGAGCGGATTCGATGCGAGGTTCATCGAACTGGCCGGTGTGATCAACGGCGACATGCCCGGTTATGTCGTAGTGAGAGTCTCGGAGGCTCTAAACGAACGGAAGAAATGTCTGAATGGTTCGAAGATCCTTTTAATGGGGGTCTCATACAAGAAGGATATAGACGATACCAGGGAATCGCCCGCATACGACATCATCCGTCTGATCAGCAAGATGGGTGCGGAAGTATACTGGAACGATCCATTTGTAGAGAAACTCGAAGAGGAAAGCGACCTGGCGAATTACCTCGAATACGATGCGAAGAGTCTGGCTGGAATGGACTGCGCGATCGTGGTGACCGGGCATACCGGAGTCGATTACTCCGTGCTGGTAGAGAACTGCCCGATGATCTTCGACGCGAGGAACGTTCTTAAAGAGTTTGATTCCGACAGCATCGTGACAATGTGATCAAGACCTGAACGGAGGATACATGGCTCGATATCTCGTAACCGGAGGAGCTGGATTCATCGGTTCCAACATCGCGGAGAAACTCGTGGAACTGGGTGAGGAGGTCGTTGTATTTGACAACCTGTCAACCGGGCACGAGAGAAACATTGAACATTTCCGGCAGGACATAAAATTCGTGAAGGGCGACATCAGGAACGATTCAGAGGTAAGGATGGCGCTTGACGGCGTCGATTACGTCCTTCATCAGGCTGCTCTCGCATCGGTTCCCAGGAGTATCGACGACCCAGTGCTCGTCAACGAGGTAAACGTGGGCGGCACTCTGACCGTACTGGAAGAATCGAGACACGCGGGCGTCAAATCTGTCGTCTATGCCGCCTCATCCTCGGCATACGGGGACAGTGAGGTCCTGCCCAAGAAAGAAGATATGCTGCCGGCGCCTCTCTCTCCGTACGCGGTGAGTAAACTTGTCGGAGAACACTACTGTTCTGTATATTCGAAGGTCTACGGTATGCCGACAGTCAGCGTACGTTATTTCAATGTATTCGGACCCAGACAGGATCCCGCGTCGCAGTACGCTGCAGTGATACCGATCTTTGTCACCCATCTCCTGGAGGGGAAGAGCCCGACTATATACGGGGACGGCGAACAGAGCAGGGATTTCACCTATGTGGGCAATGTCGTCAAGGCGAACATCATGGCTGCCCGGTGGGGAGAAGCGGCGGGACAGGTTATAAATGTCGCATGCGGAGGGCGGTTCACGCTGAACGAGCTCTACAAGCTGCTCTGCGAAATGATCGGTGAATCGATAGATCCTGTGTACGAGGATACAAGGCCGGGGGACGTCAAACATTCACATGCGGATATTTCGATGGCGGAGGAACTGCTCGGTTACTCCGTCGAGACAAGTTTCGAGGAGGGACTGAAGAGAACGGTCGACTGGTACAGGCAGTCAGGGACGCGCTGACAGGCGCCTTTTCCCTTTACAGCCGTAAAGGACTGCAGATACATTAGTGGTCGGCATGAGAGGCAAGATGAAAGGCTTTATTAAAAATGTATCGTTCCTGATCGCGCTCAGCCTGATGGCAATAGCGTTTCTGTCTTCGTCAGTGGCCGCTCAGGAGGTTATTCTAAGGGCCGGAGACAGAGTGAACCTGACTGTTCCTCAGCGGGAGGCACTCGACAGGACCCTTACCATCGATCAGCAGGGCCAGGTTACCTTGCCGATCGTTGGGAAGATCGCTATCGGCGGTATGACCGTTGATGAAGCACAAAACGTACTTCTGCGAGCCCTGAGAAACATCTATCCCAGTGTCCGCAGTATATCAATCAATCTGCTGGGCGAGGAGTCCAGGCGCACGATATACGTCCAGGGTGAGGTGGTGGACCCCGGAAGGTACGGATTCGAGAAGAACCCTACTGTCTGGGAAGCCATCCGGGAAGCCGGCGGAACAACAGCCACTGCGGCTCTCGATGTAGTCAGGGTGATAAGGGCGGAGGGTGAATACCAGCGTACTTTCCTTGTGAACCTGAAGGAAGCTATCGAGACCGGCAAGATCGATGAGCTTCCAATCCTTCAACCCGGCGACGCGGTCATTGTCTCGCAAAGCACTGCGATACATGCTGGCACCGGTTCTGTCAAGGTGATCGGAGCCGTGGCGGCGCCCGGCCCGTACCAGCTTTCAGGGAGCAAGACACTGCTCGACGCCATCCTTGCCTCAGGAGGATATTCCCCGAACGCTAATCTGAAACAGGTGGTTGTCATAAGGACGATGCCTGATGGAGCGCAGCTTACGCTGACGTTCAACTTCAAGAGATATCTCGATGAGGGGGATATCAGGCACAATCCCCTGATTCTTTCTGATGATACGGTCCATGTTCCTGCCGAGACGACCGGTCTGGCGGTATTCAAGGACCCGAGGTTCTGGCTGGCAGTTATGACAGCATACGCAGCCGTCTACGCTATTCTTCAATAAGGGATCACAGTGCAAAACGTCCGGAAATTCGTTCCCGAAGCGGAAGAGCAGAAGATAGATCTTTACGCTTACTGGAAGATCTTCTGGAGAAAGAAGTTCTATCTCATCATACCCATGGTCCTGGCTCTTGTCATATCAGGCCTGGGTGTAAGACAGCTCACGCCAGTCTATGAATCCTCAACACTGGTCGCCGCCGAGGAGCAGAATATCCTCGCCGGGATGAGCAGGTATGTAGGTTCTGCAGATAATCGAAGGGGCGATCAGGACAGGCGTTTCAGGGCTATGATAGAGACCAGGATCATGAGCAGGGAAT
>DAOVNN010000012.1 GCA_030630165.1 Candidatus Krumholzibacteriota bacterium | reverse complement strand
TCCGCATGAGCCTTGGATTCCTCTCCCTCGCCTCGTCCGAGAGCTCCTCGAGCATATGGAGCTCGTGCGGGTTTTCATAGGAGGGGACGAGCCTGTCGATCATGGCTACGATCAGCATGCCGCCGAAGAAAGAGATTATGGTTATCCAGCCGCCCGCCGACGTGCCGAGTTCAGCGATCAATGAGACCCTCGCCGACCCGAGGAGCTCTATCATCGATACGTATATCATGACCCCGGCCGAGAAACCGAGAGAGAGGCAGAGAAGTTTCTTGTTCGTATGACGCGCCAGAAACGCGATCGCGCTCCCGACGCCTGTGGAAAGACCGGCCAGAGCGGTCAGCAGAAAGGCGAACGCTACGTCTCCGTTCATTCCTCCTCCTCTGCCGCCTTCGTTTCGACGAGGCTGTCGTATGCGGCAGCGTACGCGGTTCCCGCCAGCGGGGTCATTATGAACACGTACGCGAGCAGTGTGATCATCCCGAGATTATTCATCTCCAGGACACTCGGCATCACCAGGACTATGCCGATTGCCGCAATCATCAGGTGAAGAAGAAGGATCTGCAGCCTGTTGCCTTCCGTTATCCTGGAGCTGAATTCAAGCGCTTCGTTCACATTAAGTCTCCTGTCGACCGCGGCGAATATCGCCATGCCGAACCTTGCCCAGAAATACAGACCTGGTATTACGAACAGGAGCAATCCCAGGGCAGTGAGCAGCGGAACGACTATCGCGACTCGCCAGACCTGCCAGAACCGCTTGAACGGCTCGAATATCACGGCAGGCGATACTTCCTCTTCACGCACCAGCCTGAGGCAGAAGAGGTACCAGCCGGCCTGAAGAACCTGGCCGACCATAAACTGGACTATGTATCCGATGTAGGCCCCTCCGGGCAACATGCCCAGTCCGAGACTGACGAGGGCGAAGAGGAGCATGACGGCAAGCCCCCTGAGGACCACGTTCGGACGCGCCATCATCGCGTGCCACGCGCAGGAAAACCACCCCTGCACACCGACTGTATATTCACCGCTCACCGTAGACGACCTCTCATTCATGCCTGATGTCTTATCCCGTATATCATATAGAAAGGCGCCCGGCCAATCATAAGTGAATGACGGGTGCCGATTCGGCGATACGGTCAATCACTCTGCTCTCCCGTACCGGTCCATCCCCTACTCGAAATCACGCACCGCTTCGAGCAGGGCCTTCTCGGTCTCCGGCTCCCCCATCGAGTGCCCCGATCTCTCAGTGATGATCAGGTTCGACAAGGGGAGCCTCTCGTGGAGCCTGAACGCGAAAAGCGGCGGACATATGACATCGTACCGGCCGTTCACCAGGGTGACCGGAACATGCTCAAGTACATGCGCCCTGTCAAGCAGCTCGCCCTCCTCGAGGAAGCACTTGTTAGCCATGTAGTAATTCTCTATTACGGCGAGTCCGAGCAGCACCTTCCTGCCCCGTTCGGTGCTCCACCACTTCTCGCCGTCTACGGACTGCGGGTCCATCCTCGCGATCCCGCCCTCGTACTCGACCCATGCTATGCTGAATCTCTTCTTCTCCGCCTCGTCCCCCTCAAGAACGCTCTTGTATATGTACTCGGGAGAGATGCACGGAGATCTGGCCGGCATGACCGCCTGCAGTGACCTGTAGACCTCAGGGAAGAAATACTCTGAACCACCGCAGTAGTAATGCTCGAATTCGGCGTTTGTCGCGGTGAAGATCCCCCTCAGTATCATGCCCTCCACGTTCTGCGGATATGTCACCCCGTACGCCAGTCCGAGTGTCGATCCCCACGACCCGCCGAATAGAATGATCTTTCCGGCGCCGGCATGCTCGCGCAACTTCTCTATATCCTCGACAAGGTCCCATGTCGTGTTGCCCTCGAGCTCGAGGAACGGTTTCGATTTCCCGCAGCCGCGCTGGTCGTGCAGGACGATGTGGAATTTCTCCGGATCGAAGAAACGCCTGTAATGCGGATATGAAGCTGCCCCGGGCCCGCCATGGAGAACGAATACGGGCGTACCCTCGGGATTGCCGCAGAATTCATAGTAGATCTCGTGAGTATCAGAAACCTTGAGGAATCCTGTTTCGTACGGTTCCAGTTCCGGCCAGAGGACCGGTCCCTTTTCTCCACCTGCTGTGCGCAGCCGCCCGCGATGACGACCGCCATTGCGGTCAGGACGACAAACGCAGCCAGTCTTTTCTTCATGCTTTCCTCCCTGGACCGTCCAGTGTCCTCTGATAAATGTCGACATCGAGCAGCCGCCCGAACTTGGTACCTGCCTCCCTGAGTCTCCCGACATGCGTAAAATCGAACCGCTCGAAGAGATGTATGCTGATATCGTTACCTTCCGTTATCCTCGCGATCATGGAATGGATCCCCTTCTCGGCTCCGGCCTCGATTATCGCGCCGAGCAGCATGCGTCCGTATCCCTTCCCCCTGCTGCCGCGGTCGATGTAGACCGATACCTCGGCGGTCGCCGCGTAAGCTTTCTTTGGTGAATACTCGTTGAGCGAAGCATACCCGACAACCTTTGCCTCACTGGTACATACCACTACGGGGTAATCTGCGCCGTGCTTCTCGAGCCAGAGACGCATGTCATCCACGCTCTTCGTCTCGAGGTCGAAGGTCGCGACAGTGTTGAGGATCGCTTCGTTGTATATATCCGTAATCGAGGGCAGGTCCTCGGGTGTTGCGGGCCTCAGTTCGATCATCGGACCATCCTTTACTTACCCTTCGCACCGGACATTCCCGGCTCACGACAACTGAACTGGAAGATCATTCCCGCGATGCTCAGTACGATCCAGGCCAGTATGACCACCGGATTTGTCTCGCGAAGGCTCTCGACCAGCATGAACGGATCTCTGAAGAGGTCGATCGGGATGATACCGGTGCCGAAGAAGTAGAAGCCGCCTGTCACGACGCTCCAGGCGCCGATCAGCGCGGTCGCAGCTATGATTATCGGTTTCTGGAAGAAACATGCGAGGAAACCCGCGATCACTGCGGCGACGATCGGGATGATTATGATGAATTCCATGTTGATTGCCGTTGACATGAGAAAGCCGATCTGCCATCCGGCCAGTGCGCCGAGCAGAAAGAGCCCGACATAGTAGAACGCCATCGATAGCGAGGCGCCGATCATCCCGCCGAAGATCGTCAGGATCACGAGAACAATCATATTCGCCGTATATTGGGCACCTAAATGGTAGAAGAGCGCCGCGCCGGCAATGAATCCCGCGATACCGAGGACCACCTTGAAAAGGCGATAGCCCCGGAAACAGATGATCACTCCGGCTATTATCGAGAAGATGGCGAAGGCCCGCTGTGATTCAAACATGTCCCGGCTCCCTTCCGTGCCGCTGCGGCGGTTGCATGGATGAGTCCGCTTTCATGGGGAATAATGATCCCCCATCCCTCGAATTGAGATTATATAGGCGGCCGGTGTCATGCTTCCAGAATTAATATCGGTACCCGGCCGGCACATTCGACTTGTCACGACGTCCCTTCCATTCTATGATTCATTCTGTAACGATTGTTTTACGTATTCCTGGGGAGAAGGATGAATCCGATAAGCAGGATCAGGAAAGTTATCACCTTTCTGACCGTTGATATCTGGAGACTGCGTCTCGAGGACCTTTCGAGGATGCGGGCGCTGTTCGTCAATCAGCTGAGGATCCTTGTCCTCTCGCTGAAAGGCTTTCAGGAGGACAAACTGAACGTGAGGGCCTCTGCCCTCACCTACTATTCGCTCCTCTCCATCGTACCCGTTGTCGCAATCATCTTCGGCATAGCAAAGGGATTCGGGTTCGACAAACTCATCGAGGATGCGCTCTACAAGAACTACCCCGGTTACGAGACAGTGATTGCCAAGATAGTCGAGTACGCCAATTCGCTGCTGGAGACCACACGGGGTGGAATCGTAGCGGGCGTAGGTATCATTGTCCTGCTGTTTACACTGATAAAAGTGCTCGGGAACTTCGAGGCCGCTTTCAACGATATCTGGAACATTCACAGGGACCGGAGTATCGTCCGAAAATTCAGCGACTATACGGCTATCCTGATAGTTACGGTGATCGGCCTTATCATCTACACCAGTATCTCCGGGTTCATCTCGACCCAACTGATGAACCTCATCGATTCGACTGCCCTGAGGGAAGCTCAGGGACCGCTCTCATGGCTGATCTTCAATATCCTTCCCTTCTTCCTGATATGGGGACTTCTGACATTCATCTATCTCGTTCTCCCCAACACGAAGGTCAGCTTCAAGTCGGCATTCTACGCGGCGGTCGTGGCCGGTACCCTCTACCGTCTCGTCCAGTGGATCTACATCAGCTTCCAGATAGGTGTATCCAGAAATAACGCTATCTACGGAAGCCTTGCCGCTCTGCCTCTCTTCCTGATCTGGGTCCAGATGAGCTGGCTGATAGTCCTTGTCGGGGCGGAGATATCGTTCGCCATACAGAATGTCGGCATGTACAAGTCCGAGATCGACTCGCTTCACATCAGCTGGCGCAGCAAGAAGCGTCTCGGCCTTCTCATTGCCTGGAGGGTGATCAAGAACTTCTCGGACGGGCAGGCGCCGATGACGGCGGCGGAGATAGGCCAGGATCTCGGAATGCCCGTAAGGACCGTCAGGCAGGTCCTCTCGGAACTTGCCGATGAAGGTATCTTTTCGAAGACGGAAGCGGGAAAGGGACAGGATTCGGCCTTTCAGCCTGCGTGCGACATCAGCTTCTTTACCGTGAAATGCGTAGTCGACACGCTCGAGAAACTCGGCAGCGACAACGTTCCGGTGAAGGAGTCGCCGCAGTTCGCCAGGCTGACCGCTATCATGGACTCTTTCGGCGACGCGATCGAGAATTCGCCGGAGAATGTTCTTCTCAGGGATATCTAGGGCCAGGCAGAGAGTCCTCAGTGGATGTAGCTTCCCCCGTTGATATCTATCGTACACCCCGTTGCATGGTCGAGTTTTCCCGAGGCGATAAACGCGACGAGCGGAGCGATGTCATCCGAATCTGTCATCTCGTCGAGCGCCAGTTCGCTGGCCACCATCTCATCACCATGTTTTTCGAGATATTCCTCAGTCATCGGTGTACGCACATAACCGGGTGCGATCGTGAACGACTTGATCCCTTCCTTGCCGAACGACCTGGCGATAGAGCGGCTCAGCGAGATCATGCCCCCTTTCGACGCAGCATAAGCGAGATACTCGGCCGTCTCCCCCCTGAACGCGGCCCTCGAAGCGATGTTGACAATCCTTCCCCCGCGCCCCCTGAAATGCTCGATCGCCTCCCTGCAGAGTACGCCGGTCGATGTAAGATTGACGGCGAGGGTTTTATCCCACGTATTCATCCAGTTGCCATGCCCGCTCTCCGGGTGCGCGGGGATGAAGATGCCGGCGTTGTTCACGAGCAGATCGATGCCGCCCAGCGTCTCCGCGGCCGTTACAAACAGCTTCCGCGCGGCTTCAGGGTCCAGAAGATCGGCGCCGAATGCCAGAGACCCGTTATCGAATCCTTCGGCCATTTTCCGGGCCTTATCTCCGCCTGTATTAAAATGCACACCCACCACGGCCCCGCACTCTGCCAGAGTGGTCGCTATCGCTTCACCGATACCGCTGCTTCCTCCCGTGACAAGAGCTGTCACGCCATTCAGATCTATATTCATATCAGGTCCTCTCTCTCGATGATAACTACAGACGGATAGTACACCGGCCGCTATTCTTCAGCAACGCGATTCGACCGGACACAGAACAGCCGGGGCCTTTCGGCTCCCGGCTGTACCGCAGGCTGAACAAAATACTTTCCATCATGCTCGTCAGACGGGTCCTATCCTTTCGAACCTCGGACGAAGGCCCTTCAGGTCGAACGAGAACCACCTGACGATAAGCTCCCCCTCTACATTTCCGAGAGGCACACATCCCCATCCCCTGCTGTCGTAACTGTTGTCCCTGTTATCCCCCATAACGAAGAGATGTCCATCGGGCACGACTACCGGAGGCATGTCGGCCATGTACCTTCGGCCCGGTATGTGCTGAATTGTATACTCCCTGCCGTTAAGCGATTCTCTGTACAGGGTCTTCCCGTCCTTCGTGCCGGCAGGTTCGCGGTCGACTGCCCGGCCGTTTATTATCAGCCTGCCGCCTCGCAACTCGATGATATCGCCCGGAATGCCGATTACCCTCTTCGTGTAGAGTTCCCTCTCGTTTTCAGGGAACTTGAAGATGATCAGCTCGCCTCTGGACGGAATACCCCACTCGAATACGCTGGTCTTCGTGAAAGGGACCTTCAGTCTGTAGGCAAGCTTGTTGGTAAAGAAGAAATCACCTTCGAGGATAGTCGGATTCATCGATCCAGTCGGCACGTGATAACTGGCGAACACAGATGACCTGACACATACAAACACGAGCAGGAAAGCCACGTAGAAGGTGAAATCCCTGCTGCGAACGAACTGTACGATCTTTATCATCTCTCACCTCTCGAATAGCACCCTGCCTCCCGAACGTTCTTCTATTACTTCTACGCTCAGCGGGCGTACTTGTTTCCGGTATTATAGGGAGGCGGGATTTGCGGCAGGGCCGGTTCAGTCCCTGCCGCTTGAACTTCTCTTCGAGAACACGTCTTTGGCGGCATACATCGCGTTTATCGATTTGGGAAATCCGGCATATACGCTCATCTGCAGGATAATCTCGATGACCTCCTGCCTGGAGCATCCAAGGTTGAGGGCTGCATGTATGTGCACGCGGAGCTGCGGCTCGCAGTCGCCCATGGCAGTCAGCGCCGCGATCGCGGCCAGTTCTCTGGTCTTGAGTTCTAGTCCCGGGCGGGAATATATGTCTCCGAACGGATATTCTATAAGGTAACGGCCGATCTCGGGAACGAGTTCTTCCAGGTCATCGACGGCCTTCTGACCGCCTTTTCCATCGACTTCCCTGAACTTCTCGAGCCCTCTCTCGTATCTTTCGTCACTCATGCCGGTATTCCCCCGATCGCCGTCACTGAAGGATCCTCTGTTTCTCGACGCCTGTGACAGCGGTAGCTTTCCACTGCCCGTCCAGCATCTGCATCCTGTATCTTATTATCGGGTTTTCTCTGTTGTACTCGAAGGTCTGGCAGGCTACCCGTGCCTCCAGTTCCGAGATCGATTCGAAATCGATCACCTCGAAACGGACCCATACACCTCTAGTCTGAGGAAGGTTCTCGTATCCGTATCTCGCTTCCCTCATATCCGATCCCGACAGCACCTTGGAAAAGAGATCATCGAAATAGTCTATAAAATCCCTGCCCGGATCTTTGCCGAACACTGTAAGAAAGATATATTTGTAATCGAATCCGACCCTTTCATGGTGATTGTACATGTGGCGGCGAAGCGCGGCCGCGATGACGAGTTCGTCGCCTTCCAGCGATGGAGGTCCCGGCTGGAGCTTGTCCTTGCAGCCTGTGATGCAGCACATCGACACGATCACAGTCAGAACGATGATAACCACGGATTTCTTCATCACTTCTCCATCGAATCGATTATGCACCGATCTCTCCCTTACTTCTATTCAGGCCGGATATTGCGGGGTTGATCGCCGGTTCCCCTTTGTTCGACGTACAGGACGATGTTCTTCTCCGCGAAAAGCCCCAGCTTCTCCTCGGCTTCCTTCAGGGTCGGATACCATCCCTCCTCGACGCAGAAATCTCCTTCGGCGTCACGAATGATACATGATTTCTTCGCCCCTGCATTCATCAATGCTTCCTGGAAGTGCCCCGGTGTCTCTCCGTGCGGCCACGATACAGATCTGAGTGAGAAAACCGTTTCGGGCCCTCCCCTGCTGCCCGCCACGATCTCGCGTATATCGATGACGATAACTGCCGGGTCGTGCTGCTCGAAAACCTCGAATTCAGTGTCGTTTTTGACGTCGAACGCGAACATGGAACCTGCGTCATCGAGGTAAATGATCCTGTAGAATCCTCTAACCAGCGCGTCAGGCGGCAGTTCCGGCGGAGCGGTGCTGAACATCCTCGTACCGCTTACCACGACCAGCAGGCGGGCGGGAAAATCCTCCCGGCTGACGGAAAACCAGCACGGTACAGCGACGGGGCTCGCGTTCTCGCTATCGAGCCATTTCGCCTCGTGGATCCGGATCTCGATCCGCTCGAAGCCTTCATGAACCGACCACTCGATATCATGAACGTCCCTGCCGTCTTTGACCTCTCCGCCGGTGAAGGAACCCCGCGCAATATATATCCCGCTTTTGCCCTCGGTCGCTATCGTATCCACGACTGATCCAGCCGGGAGACCTGGCTGTTCGTCTGCCGAGACGTCGTCCCCCTCCCCGGCACAGGCCTGGATAAGGATTGCTGCTGCCAGGATGAATAATCTCATTATCAGAATTGCTCCCTGAGTTCTTCAGGAAGGCACTTTCTCGCTGTCGGCCACCAGTCCGGCGGCCTTGCGCGTTCCTGCGGATTCCATGCACCTACATAGACGGCGTCGTCGTTCTCGCACACGAAGTAGAAGAACTTGTTGCTCGAGCACCCTGTCGAGCATGTGCCCCATGCGTCCCTGAAGAGATAGTCTATTCCCGTATCGGTTCTGCGCGGATAGATGTTGGCAGAATCACTTATGTGTTCGACGCACGATGCTGATGCAATGTCAGGGAGCTCCGCATACCTGCCGGCAAGCGCCCGGTAGTCGAGCAGGCCGTCGAAATAGAGGTAGACCTTCCTGAGCTTGTCTACCGTCTTTACGTCGTACGGTTGATAGCGATTGTTGAGCTCGGTCCATTCCTCGTATTTGCCGGCAAGGACCTTCTGGTAGATCTCATCTTCGAACACGATTATGATCCTGCCGTCCTTGCACGGAGGCTTGAACCTGATGTTGTCCAACGCTTCGATATCCCTGCCGAACGCTCCCCTTATCAGGGTAATGTCGTAGAAGACCCGCTTCAGAAGGAACCTGTTGAGAAGTACATCGTCGTCCAGGTAGAGGGATATCTGCTCGGCTTCATCTATAAAGTCGAATACAGAAACTTTCTCATATTCATCCGGATTATATTGCTGGGGGGGGACGCATCCAGCAGGCGTGAGGATAAGAGCCGACAACAGAATATACAGCAGGAAGGCTGTGCTCTTCATACCGTTGACTGGGGTTTGCCGCTTCATAGTCATCCGCTCGTTAAAGGAATTATCTGTTGCTGACGAGTGTCGCCGCAAGCAGGTCGTGTAGAGCCTGTTTCCTTTCCGTAAATCCGGCGATGATGTAGCCGATCGAGAAAAACAGACCGGATAGTATCTTCGACCAGAATCTGCCGTTGGCCCTGCCGAAAGATATACGTTTCCCTCCCATGTCCGTGACCACAATCCCCATAGCCATCTTCCCCAGGGTAGCCTGTCTGCCGGAGCTCTCGAGTATGGTGTAATAGAGCCAGTTGAGCAGGAAGTCGATTATCCCGAAATAGATCACTACGAGTGGAACAATAACATCCTCATCGAAGCCTGAAAGCCCCATCGGAACACCCACAATTCCTGCCACGACAAGCATCATCATTATCCCGATAAAGGAGAGGATGATCTCATCGATGAAGTAGGCGGCGAATCTCTTCCAGAAGCCGGCGTAGTACGGCCGGAGAGCGGGCGGCGGAGTCAGCCTGGTATGACCCGGCGGCACGACGGGTGGAGATGGTGGTTTCACAATGTTCTGAGCCGGAGGCGGAGCTTTTACGGGAGCTCTGTCTCCCGACAGAGGGTCACCGCATCCTCCGCAGTAATTACTCTCGTCTGGATTCAATGCGCCGCATTTTCGACAGTACATTATCTGCTCCTTTGCAGGCTGCTCTCGAGCTGCCCGTACTCATGGTCCAGTATTCCATATTCAATGATGTCTTCCCATACGCCTGACTTTTTTATATGACCCCTGAGAAGACCCTCGCGTTTCATGCCGAGTTTTTCCAGCACTCGTCCCGAGGCCGGGTTGCGTGCGAAATGATGTGAATCTACCTTGTGAAATTTCATTACATTGAATACATACTCGAGCAGTATTGACGCCGCTTCCGTCGCGTATCCCTTGTTCCAGTGTTCCCTGCCGATCCAGTATCCGATAGTTGCCCTGCTGTGCAGGATATCTATATCAATACCGGTGCTGCCTACAAGCTCACCGCTCTCCTTCAGATCAACCGCGTAGAACAGAGCCAGCTCCTCACCCCGTACCGCCTTGTGCGTGCCGATCCACTCGAGGGCCATCGCCTCACTATATGGATGCGGTATCCTGATCGTCGTATCCGCGATAGACTTGTCGCCGGCCAGCTCCGCTATCCGTGGCGCGTCGCCATCGACGAATGGACGAAGGATCAGTCTCTCTGTCTCTAATATCGGTTGGTCCACAAATCACCCGCCGGTCAGGAGGAGTGCCGGATCACGAGGTCACTCTCGTGTTTATTACACGCCACGTCCCCGCGATCCTTTCCAGCATAAATGTCTCACCCGGTATTTCGATTCCCGAAGCCTTCCATATGGTGTCTACCTCCATGTGCGTGGAATCGGTTATCCTTACATCTCTTACCGAGATCGATATAAAACGTTCAGGCATCGTCGGGGCGCCTTTTTCGTTCTTGAAATAGGTAGTCCATTCGGAAAACTTGTATACCTTGAGTTTCGTGCCTTCAAGCCGCGCGATAAGCTCGTCGGCTGGATCGTGGCCGAGAATGTTGAGGAAGCATACATCGAGTTTGGGCCGGTTCCTCTCGACGAACTGGTCGATATCGTACCTCAGTGCGGCTGCAAGCATGTCCCTGGCGATCGCGATTTCCGGGTTATCAGTCTCGTTGAGAGCATTTATCTTCTGTGCCTCACCGTCAGCGTACTCTTCGCCGCATCCCGCAAAGATAAATATCATAATCAAAATGGCTGCCAGTTTCCTCATGGTGCCTCACGATCCTTTTAATCCAGAGTACCTGTATCGAACGGCGGAGAGAATTGTACCATGCCTCCCACATCCTGCAAAGCGTCGGGTTGCAGCCCTGCCGCCATGAATGCCTCGTCTGGCACTTCCATCTCTATATCGAATCCGAGCATTCTCGCCTGTTTGAATCCAAATCGTGGATAATACTCCGGATGCCCGATCACTATGACGACAGTGTGACCGAGTTCCCGTGCTTTCTCCATTCCAGCCTGCACCAGGGCCGATCCGGTACCCCTGTTCTGCACTTCGGGATCGACGGCCATCGGCGCGAGACTCAGGATCTTTTCAGCGGGCCGGTCGAGTCGGACTAGAGTAATGATACTGAACATGATGTGCCCGATGATCCTGCCATCCAGTTCGGCTACAAGAGAGAGTTCCGGGATGAAGTATTCCGAGCCCCTGATAGCAGCGATTATCCCAACCTCCTCTTCCCCGCCGAATGCGCGCCTGTTGACTTCAGCTATGGCTTCTTCATCGCCAGGTCGTTCAGGTCTTAATTCAAGCATGTGATTTCCTTATAAGAATCATCGACCGTCACCCATGTCACAGAGGTTCTGGAACCAGCTTGTCCGTCAGCAGTTCCCCTACCTCGAGACCGAGGCCGAGCGTGATACCGGTGAACGTATGAACTGTAGCAATGCCGATGAGGCTCTGTGACAGACTGCGGCCGCTTGAGAAAAGTGACGCAACTATCGTTACTGCCGAATAGAGAACTAAAATGAGCGCTGTTAACAAGATGAACTTCCCGATCCTGATCCTTCTCATGCGTGGAACGACCGCTTCATAGTAGATCAGCACGGAAACGCCGAGTGCTGCATAGTACAGAAAGAACTCGATGAAATACCTCGGCTCAGTGATCTTGAATGTGAGCAAATGGACCAGTGTCACCACAAATACAGAGAAGATCATGTCACGGGTTCCACGGTATTTCAGGACAGCATAAAGAGCTGCGCCCGCGAGACAGAAAATCACAAACATGTAGGCAAGGCTGAGATTGGCGAAGGCATCGGGACCCTTGCGCACCACGGCAAGCAGAAGGCTTAGTACGAAAGTCGTCGAGAAAATGATCATCGAACCGGCGATCATCCTGTTTCTGGCTGTCATGTCTGCTGCCCCCTCCTGGTTCAGTACCTCATCTCTAATGGATGCACCGCCGCAATCATCTGGATCAGAATAATCGATATTATTGGAAGTATCCGGTTCATGCGGATATTTTATCTGACAAACGGCTGCCTTAAAACAGTTTTTAATTTCTCAGGAGCCGTCTTTCTGAAATCGCTCAGATAGATCTCGTGATGCTTCTGTACCTTGCCATCGAATCGTCCGCCTTCGCTGTTGATGAGTTCATGCATCCTCATGATGTTCCCGTGCTCTTCAGAATATGGGCCGATATGCATGATCTGGGCTGACAGTCCCTCCTCCAGGTCATCGAGCCGCAATAATCCCAGAGAATCAGGCGGGGCTTTTCCCTCAGAAGCTTCTACTGCTCTAGCGATGATCTCCCGGCTTATGAAGTCAGGCTGCATGATCATCAGGGTCCAGCGCCAGTGTTCCTTCCTTCCCGCGACAAAGTCATTCATATCATCAGCCCACCACAATCCCTCGAGCGGCATGACCACGTAGTCCGTTCCGAGCTCTTTTTTCGAGATGAATTTCGCCTTGTATGAGACGCTGAATAGCGATTGAATAGCATTCTGGAATGCCTCACTCTCAGGCTCGGCTCCGACTCCGTCTATCATGAGATATCTGAACGGAGACACCCCGACAATAACAGGATCCTTGCCGAAGGGGCGGTAAAGTTCCTGGTATTCCTTCTTCAGATCGAGCTTCTTGTCCATGCGATCACTACCTGCCCAGCGCTACTTGCTTTTCTCCTCGAGATATTTCACGATATCGTCGTTACTGAGATTTCTGACCTGGGCCTTGTCATGCGGTTTGAAGAAAGGAGTACTGAAGAGGGGCTCCCCCGACGGACAGCTCTGCATTGAATTCTCCTTCAGATAGACCTGCATGTCCTCTTTATTATGGAATATCTTGTAAAGGGTCCTGCCGTTCGAGTACTCGATCTCGTAGATATCGCATGGTCCCCCATAGACAGCTTCAGCGGCCCTGAGATACAACTTGGCTATCTCGAGTGAATTATACGGGTACTTGATCCTGTATTTGTTCTGGTCATCCGCTTCCGCGCAGATACAACGTCCGCAAGTCGAACAGACATACTGCTGATGGGTCATCAGACAGCTTTCCGGATCGAGAATCGGTGTCACCCGCGGGTCACTGCTGTAACATTCAGGACAGGCCATTAAATCTCTTTTCGCCGATGGTTCCGGCAACGATATTTTCCCGAATATCCAGTTCAATCGATCCTTAGATAAAGTTTATTCCCACGAGGAAAGATACTAACCATATCGGCTTCCCGTCCCCGATCCCTGCTTGGATACCGGGAAAAAGTTCAAATTTGACATTATTGTTTGATCCGAGAAGTACACCTGCTCCAACTTGAAGTACGAATCGCTCGTTTCTGCGGTTTGTATTTCCCGTCGTAGACCAATCTCCATTATAAATACCAACACCTGTGCCAATACTCACAAACAGTGCCTTGTCAGTGTTTTCAAGGGACGTTGTAGCCCTGATGGTTGGGATACAATAGAGTATGTTCATGCCACTCGCATCGAGATACTTATTAGCAATGCGAGCAAAGCCCACCTGAATACCATAAGATACTGTTTTAGCAGGGTCAGTATAGTATCCCAATCTGAACTCCGGACCATTGGTCTCACCACCACTGATTCCATCTTGAATCAGTATTCCCCCAACCAGAAGATTGAATGAATAGTCTCTCTCCGATGAGTAACTGACAGACGATATCAATAAGATCAGGAATATATAACTTATTGCATGTATTGGGATCTTTATTGCCTTGATATCCTTCACCTTCCTTATGTCACATCAGAACAGTTTCTTTCGTATCAATCTGCATGCATCGTAGAGCCGAGATTATCAAAACCTGTATTTAAGTCAATATTTTGATGAACGTAAGTGCATGCTGGACAGAATGAGGAATCCGGCTATACTTTCATTGTCGATAGGTTCTCAATCGAGGAGGCAGCAGCCACATATTTAATTTTAATATGAAGTGCCCCTGAAGGGCCTTCCGGATACGGACAAGAAGTCATTAAAAATGGCTGGATACGTATCCTTGGTTAGTATGGTTGCTGCGCTGTCTACCTCGACTGCAATCCGAATCGGCACTGAGGGGATATAAGCTCGCAACCCTTATATTCCCTCACTTTTTTTTATGAGAGACCGGTCGTAATTCTTTTCACTATGCCCCAGGTGCCGTTCTTCTTTTCCAGAACAATAAAGTAATAATTCGCTCCAAGTGACCCGTAACTGTGGATCACATGGATCAACGCAGTATTCATCGCCTTGTCGAACCCGATACTGGAGACTGAGATCAGTCCGTTTGAATCCGGATATCTCTCGTAGAACTCGCTGAAAAAATTGTCGGCATCGTACTTATCAAGCTCGTCTCTTGCTAACAGGTGGTACTCGTAAGAAAACTCGAATTTCCGCAAAAAAGATCTTGTAGATTGGTTTTCTATCTTCCAGTCTTCGAGCGCTTCTTTTGGAACATTCCTGTTAGCAAGATCTTCACTGAATTTTTCTATCCAGTACTCGCCCAGATCGTTGGTTTCGGCGATAATGACGATTGATTCGATTGGATTCTTGTTATGCGAAAGAAGGTTACGGAGGTAGACATGTTCAATGCTGAGTGAATATACAGCATATTCATCCTGCTCGGTTTCGTTCTCGTATACGATCTCTGGCTCGGCGTATTGCCGGACACACCCGCTGAGGAAGTACATACCAAGTATCACAGTTATCATGGCAATCTTCATAATTCAGGTTTACTCCCCCGACTGGATTAACATTATCATTTTGAATTTATCCACAAAGTTCTCGATACAGAATTTTCGAGAAGGCCTTTGCGGCTGGCAAAGCCTTCGTCAGCCTTGCCGACGACATTTGCTCCCGGCAAATCTGATACAGCAAGTATACTGTCTCTTTCGTGTTGAGATATATTCTTCTTTTGATCAAATCCTAATCCGATACACTCCCCCAAGCCACATACAACGATTCTACTTCTGTACACTTGAAATTATCCTCAAGTTCGAAAGCTATATAACCGTCATAGTTATTAGTAATTGACAGGGGATGAATTGTGTCAGCATAGACGCTGATATATACAAACTCATAACAAGAGACTGGAATCTTCATAGAGCCTTCCGAACGAATCCAACTCTGATCGCTATAGCACATGAAATCGACTTGAAGAGACTCAACACAAGCGAAAGTCATTATTTCAGAGTAAGGAACATTATACGGCGGTCCTCTGTCAAACAAAAGTTCGAGAAGTACGTACTCAGTATTTCCATCCGATACTGTAAATTGAATGTCAGCGTGAACATCGAAACAGCGAGGATCATTCTGCATGAATACGATTGCTTCAATGTCTGGAGGATTACATATATTCAACTGCCTGTCAGATTCATCTGAACAAGCAACAATAAATGCGACACAGATTGCTGCAATTATAATAAACCTGTTCATATTTGCCCTTCGGTCAATGGTACATAACATTGGTAGTGTTCGCGAGGTGGCCGGCCGGGCCCCCAGGCCCGGTTGGCGCGGCGGGCGCTCTTGCGGCCACAGTGACAAAGGTCATCTCAGCGAAAGGCCGAAGGCCTGCAGCCGCGAACACTCTGTTATGCGTAGAGCGCGCTTCTGCTTATGCCCATTTTAGAACAGGCCGCTTTCTCGAATTCACGCAATCCCTCAAGTAAAGGTTAATGAGGTTCTGGTAAGGAATACCTGTCTCCTGCGACAGATCCTTGAAATACTCGAGTACATCCACCCCAAGCCTGATCGTGATCTGCTTCTTGAGTTTCTTGGCATAGGGATTCTTGCGACCTTTCATCTTCGAGAAATCATATTCTTTTCTCATGTCGCTCTTCCTTTGCGGTCGTAGAAGAACCGCTCTTTCGAAGTCGCCTTCCTGGCGGAAATTATCCGGATTGCTGATTTATCTGGACGGAAGCAGTGGCAAACGAGCAAAACTCGTAATTTGAAGCTTCTACCAATAATCAGGAACCTGTCTTCTTCATTGGAATGATTAGGATCATCGTAGACGATGGCCTCTTCATCGAAGAATACGTCTTGGGCTTCCTCAAAGGATATCCCATGCTTCTTGAAGTTGGCTTTGTTCTTCCGTTTGTCCCAATCAAACCGTATCATAATTATATTATACTTATGTTATAATTATTGTCAAGGTGGCTTTTTCCCATTGCCCAGCGCGCTTTACGCATAACATTGATCGTGTTCGCGAGGTGGCCGTCCTGGCCGCCAAGCCCGGTTGGCGCGACGGGCGCTTAAGCGGTCGCCGTGACAAAGGTCATCTCGGCGAAAGGCCAAAGGCCTGCAGCCACGTGTTATGCGCAGGAGCATTACTGGCCTTTGTATATCGATTTTATTGCGCCCCAGCTATGTTTTTCAACCGGTGTGAATACTTCCAGTGGATCTCTACATACTCTGTAGCTGGGGCCTTCTTCCTCTGTAAAATTGATCAGCATATTTCTCTGATAAAGGAGACCACGTTCCCTTCCGGTAAGCGGCTCACAATGGTTTACGTAATTGGGTCGGATAGAGATATAGCTATATTCATGGCCAATGACTAACAATCTCTGTCTGTATACCCAATGGATATCCCACTGGCACTCTGTGTAATAAATCATTACTCCCAAATCGAGAGTGCCGTGCTCCGATAAGATGAATTCTGAATTTATAACCGAGGGATATTGCACGACATTGTCAGGGTAAGATAAACGAAAGCCCAATCCCATCACCCCTCGAATGCTGGCATAGCAATAGAACCACATTTCAATAATTGCCCTATCTCCACTGTATTCATTATATCCGGTATAACTACGCAGACTATCGGCAAAGAGGCTTAAATATACATTTTCAAGTTGTCCTTCAGGGTGGGCAGATTGCGGGATGATCAAAGCTATCCCTAAGCATACTACCACTATCGTTATGCTTCTACTCAGTTTCATTCTTTTGCTTCAATGCTCTTGCGCATAACATTAATCGTGTTCGCGAGGTGGCCGTCCGGGCCCTCAGGCCCAGTTGGCGCGATGGGCGCTCTTGCGGCCACCGTGACAAAGGTCATCTCGACGAAAGGCCGAAGGCCTGCAGCCGCGAACACTCTATTATACGCAAAAGCTGCTTTGTACGAACCTTCCTATTTATATATTGCCTTGATAGCTCCCCAACTATGGTTCTCATTGGGCACTATAAATTCGCAGTAGCCACAAAACCCCATCATCGAGCAACCACCATAAACCTCGAGAACAGCGGGGCAACACTGGTATAGAATTGATCCTGGCTCGCATGAATACGCTCCCAGACCACCTTCGTTGTGAGGTTCGTATGTAATATTATATGGTTCATATGATGTGTTCATCATCTGTACTTGGAAAAGATCTATCAATTCTGCTTCAGACACACAGTCTGAAAACATAATCTCAACGCCGGTTGTTATCGAGTCACCCACGATAGACTGAATAATCACGTCATTATAGGTAATAGAAAGAATGATACCTTGAGGAATATCCAGTCTGAAGCGAACCCCCTTCACATCACATGACGGATATCGCCAAAACTGTCCATATAGGGTGAAACCCGAATATGGGGGATTCTCTGGGCAAGTCCATAGATCAGGATCTGCTGAGAGCACCAGACAACCACGTAACCCAACGCATTCCTGACCGGATACATGCGATGATGCCAAAAATGTGAAGGTAGTACAAAGGACGAGTACTGCTACTTTGTTAATGGTCCACCTCCCGAGTTGTCGATTTTTAGCACTGTTTAATTATATCACATGCTTTTGCGTATAACATTGGTCATGTTCGCGAGGTGGCCGTCCAGGCCGCCAGGCCCGGTTGGCGCGGCGGGCGCTCAAGCGGTCGCCGTGACAAAGGTCATCTTAATCGAAAGGCCGAAGGCCTGCAGCCACGAACACTCTGTTATACGAAGACGCGACACTCTTACACCTTTCTAAAGAAGAAGACGTAAAATGGTTTGATCAAGCAAAGGACTAATAATACAACAAACCACCAAATGTCGATTTCAAGTATTCGTGGTATCAGCTTTACAATAATTATCGCGAAAAATATTACAGTCGCCTGGAGTAGTTTAAGATCGAATATATTAAGCATTTTTACGCGAGAGTTAAAATACTTGATCATTTTCTGCCTCCAATATGTTCATTAGACTACACCATATTCATATGTGAGCGTTTTCGTATAACATTGGTCGTGTTCGCGAGGTGGCCGTCGGGGCCGTCAGGCCTAGTTGGCGCAGCGAGC
>DAOVNN010000229.1 GCA_030630165.1 Candidatus Krumholzibacteriota bacterium | reverse complement strand
TTCCGGTTGGCGCGAAATACAGAAGATATTACCCTGCTGGATGTTTTCGAGGCGATAGACGGGCCGTTCGATCCGGGGGAGTGCCTCATGCACGAGCGGACCTGCGGCCAGATGGGGTGCCTGTTCGGCGACCTGCTCGGTGACATCAATCAGCAGGTCAGATCATATCTGGAAGGCAGAAATCTCGAAGACGTCAAATGGGTCTATGAATCGGCAAGTGACAGGAAGGCGAATCTCAATGAAGCGTAAGATAATCACTATCGATGACGAGAAGTGCAACGGATGCGGAGTGTGCATTCCCGACTGCCCCGAGGGAGCGCTGCAGATGATCGACGGCAAGGCGAGACTGGTCAGCGATCTTTTTTGCGACGGGCTGGGCGCCTGCATCGGTACCTGCCCTGAAGGAGCCATATCGATCGAGGAGAGGGAAGCCGAGGCTTACGACGAAACGAAGGTCATGGCTAATGTCGTCAAGCATGGCGCCAATACGATCAAGGCGCATCTCGCTCACATGCAGGATCACGGCGAGGATGAGTTTCTTCGCGAGGCGATAGCGTATCTCGTGGAGAATGACATCGAGGTTCCTGCTGAGTTCCTTGAATCGAAACGCGCCTGCGACGAGCTCGGTGACGCTCCCGGCGGCGGATGCCCCGGCGCGAGGCTGATGAACCTGGATAATGAGACTTCTCCATGCGCCGATGAACCCGTGCCTGTCGAATCGAGGCCCTCGAGGCTCAGCCAGTGGCCGGTCCAGATAATGCTTGTTCCGCCGCACGCGCCCTTCCTCAACGGGGCCGACCTGCTCTTCGCGGCCGACTGCGTTCCCATCGCCTACCCTGAGTTTCACGAGAAGCTCCTTAAGGGCCGCGTATGCATGATCGGATGCCCCAAGTTCGATGACGCGCAGCACTACCTCGAGAAGATCACCGAGATGTTCAAGATCAACGATGTCAAGTCTGTCATGATAGCCTACATGGAGGTCCCCTGCTGCGGGGCCATGACGAGGATAGTCGAAGAGGCGATAAAGGCCTCCGGAAAGAACATCCCGCTGGCCAGGCAGATGATCGGAATCAAGGGCGACGAGCTTTAGGCGGGCCGGAGATCGTCCAGCCAGGTGGCGTCCGGATCAAAAGGTCTTTTGAAGAACATTCCGTCTTTTTTCGGATTGCGCGCCTGGTGGAACCTGAAGTAGAAATATTCGCTGTCCATGCCCGCTATGGCGATCTTGCCGTCCCTGTGTGACATCACGTAACGATATCTCTTGCTGTAGCCATCGAGCATCGATCGGGATTTCTCTACTATCTCAAAACCTCTTGCGAGAGGTACCTGAAACAGTTTCTTCACCCGCTTGACGGGACGGCACTGGAAAACATAATAGGGGATCACGCCCATCCCGGTAAGAGCCCGCTGCAGCGCGGCCATGGTCTCCGGATCATCATTCACGCCCTTCATCAGGACCGTCTGGTTGTTGGTAACCACCCCGGCGCGCTGGAGCATATTGATTGCCTTGCGAGAGGCGGACGTGATCTCTCTCGGATGGTTGAACTGGGTGCTGACGTAGAGGCGCTTCTTCTTGACTGACGTTTCCCTGAGCAGCTCATACAGTTCTCTGTCCTCGGATATGCGGCGCGGCATCGTTACGGGGACCTTGGTTCCGATGCGGATGAAGTCGAGATGATCTATCTCGGAGAGTTTTTCGATGTACTTTCTGATCATCCTGGTGGGGAGGGAAAGGGGATCGCCTCCGCTGAGAAGGACATTGTTGATCTCGGGATGTTTCCTGATGTACCTGACAGCATCGGTGAGCCTGTGGACGGTCTCCCCCGTAGGCAGCCCGACGAGTCTCTTCCTGAAGCAGTACCTGCAGAAAGTCGTACACTTGTTCGTGGTCAGGATCAGGGCGGTCTTCCTGTACTTGTGCTGAAGACCGGTCAGTTTTGTATTCTGCTGCTCGCCGCTCTGGTCGTATATCCCGGCTTGGTCGAGCTCGCCTTCCGACGGTATCGTCATCTTTCTGAGGGGATCATCCGGATCGTTCCAGTCGATCAGCGAGGCGTAATACCTCGTGATACTCATAGGGTGCCTGTCAATGACCTTGCGCAGCTTCTTTTTCTCCGAAGTCGACATATCAACGAGTTCGGTCAGTTCCTCGATCGAGGTGATATTATTTTTAAATTCCTTTTCCCAGGGCACTTCGTCCCCCTCCCATAGCAAAATACGGGCAATCGGATAACCGTTTGAGCGGATTTGCTGATATCAGTAAGATAGTGTTCTGAAGCAAACCAGCGGAAATGAAACCGTACACCGATTTCGTACGGCTTCAAACGAAAAATAACATATGCTGGACATGATTACCAGCGCTATTATAAGAAAGGAGCCATGCCCCAAAAGGGATATGGCTCCTCCGGCCCGGATCTTAGCAGGAGTTGCTAATTCGAGGTTTTCGTCCTCACATGGATCTTCGAGTCCTTTGAAATCGAGAAACCCGCAAAATCCGTATCGAGCAGTCCATTCTGGTCAGTAACTACAACATGTTCGTCGACTACCACCTCGATGTTACTTGTTCTGATTCCCCTCTCACCGACCAGGAAATACGAGGGCTTACCCTTGGCGATGTCGGTAAATTCCCTCAGGACATAATTGCCGTCACCCGAGCAAAACCTGACGGGTTTTCTCTCAGGCCTCTCGGTAGCCGCTGCCAGCGACGGCTCCTCGTCAAAAGGTCGTGTGTACGGCTCGTAGAACAGCTCGATCCCCTCCGACACGGATTCAGTAGCTTCAGAAGGGCTCAACGATACATTACGCATGAGGATATCGAATCTAAGGTCGATATCTGCAGTTTCGACCGCCTGGCGATAGTAGCTGACGAATTCAATCAGCTCCTTAAGCGCTTCTCTGCACATCTCGCATGCCTCCAGATGGGATCTGAAATCCCATTCACCGGGCTGAAACAGATCCGCCACAATTGCTGTCGGATCTTTTTCAGGAGCGCCTGCCGCTCTGACCCCTCCAAGTGCCCTGATGGCAAGTGCTTCCAACCTTCCCCTAGGGATACACCCCTTCGGCGTCGCATTTTTACGCACTTGTTTCACCCCTCTACTGGAGACATTTCAGATATCTGCACGAATCTTTTTTAAAAAATTATCCCATAACCCCTTCCAGAAGTTCTGGAAGCTGCCCATATACTTCTCTCTATATACCTCGACATTGCATCCGTCGATATGCCTGCCCAGCGCTTCGTGGTGCTGGATCTTCCTGCCGTGGATGATTATTTCCTCGAGCATGTCCCATCCGGCTTTCCCGAACGCTTCCCGATATTCCGCCGATCCACCCTTTCTCCAGCCGTAAGTCGCCGTGGTCTCGTCAAGCGTCTCCCTGGCCAGTTGGAACATCTCCTTCTGGAGGTATTCCTGCATCGGATCCATTTTCGTAGCTTCGATCTTCTGTGGGATGAACCGGATCTTGATTAGCTCGTAAACTGCGGTCCGCAGTGCGGACATATGGAGACAGCAGTCATATTTATTATTCCCGAGGAGCCAGTCGAATATCATGCCTACGATACGGCCCGGTCTCTCCGAACCCCTCAGAAGAGGAGCGCAGCCGGCGATGATCTCGTCCGCGGTCACCCGTCGCCCTGTCGACTTTTCCAGCTTCTCGAGGTCGGTAATGATGGAGCCATACCGCCTGTATCTCGGATCGGCCGATATATGCCGCGCAACGGCAGTGTAGACGTAGTGAAGCAGTCTCTTTTCGGCCTCGGAGATCTCACTCAGCATGCTGCTGAGATTGACCCCGGATATGCCCTTGAGGAAATAGAATAAATCCCTCTTCTCAGTCTTGTCGTCTCCGGCGAAGAATCTCAGGATGAGATTTGTGATCTCAAGGAATTTGTTGTCGCCCCTCGTCGAGTAGGGGATCTCGGCTGTTATATGCGCAATTTCGTCGAACTCGTATGACACGGTGCTGAGAAAGAACCAGGCCGACGTCTTCGCTTTCATCTCGAGCTCGGCGACCGCCATCCCGAACAGCGCGATGTAAAGGGTCCTGATATCCCTGCGGACCGACAGTTCGGCCGCGTCGATCTCCGCGTCAGAGAGCGCCGTGCCCTCCAGCGGCGCGAAGAGGTCGCGGATATTCTCAGCCGCTTTGTAGAGGCTGTCGAGACTGGCGTCTTCGAGTATCCTGGACTCGCGTATTCGTCCGTTATCGTCCGTATCAGCCACCCTCTCGCACATGTTTCAGGTAGGACCTGTTGACTGTCGGCTCGGCCACCCATCCCTCGCCGTCCCAGTAGAGGACGGCTCGGTAGAGTCTCTTCATGTCCATTTCAACCTCGGGATAGGTCACCGTCGATATCGTTCCGGCATTAGCGTCCTCCCTGACCACTTCCGCGCCGGTAAAGACCAGGCTGTCGGAAATCGTGTATATCACATCCTCTTCTCTACTGCTCACTATGACCCCGAGGTCTTTGTCGCTCGAGAAATAGTTTATATGCAAGGGATAATTAATGTAGTTGAATTTGACGAACCGGTGATATATCGGCAGCTTGATGTAGTATTTGGCGATATCCTGAAACAGGCCGGAAACGTTGTAACATGCTCCGCTCGGGGACGATCCTCCGACATGATCCGGGTCGAGAGCGATGATCACCGGAGCATCGAGCAGCACGTTATATCCCAGCAGCAGCAGTTCGCTCCTGCCGTCTCCATCGATATCCCTTGCAGACATCTTCCGCAGAACACCCTTGTGGAAGAATGTCTTGTATGAACCGTCGTCCAGCGAGAGTCTTATAAGGGAAGCGGGCGGTTCAAATTTATGATGAGTCACGATATACAGATACTCTTTTCCGAATTCCCCGTTGAATGGCGAAGAAGCCATATCAATCATCATGCCGACCCTGCGGGCCGCTCTTTCGATCTCTGTGCCAAGGATAGTACTCTCATGATATGTATGCCTGCGAAGGAGCCGCCCCTTCCGGTCGAATACGAGGATAAACAGTCTGTTGCGTTCCTGATCTTCTCTCCCGAGACTCCGTGAGTTGCAGAAAACGCACACGATCTCGTTCCCTTCTTCCTCCTCGAAGAAATCACCTATACAGATCTTT
>DAOVNN010000310.1 GCA_030630165.1 Candidatus Krumholzibacteriota bacterium | reverse complement strand
GAGGGAAGTCTCTCCAGCTTTCCCAACCCGTTCAATCCGGTGACGACGATAGTGCTGGAGCTTCCCGCTGAAAGCGGGAATGACAGCGATACAAAAATAGACATATATGACGCCGCAGGGAGGATAGTTCGCAGGCTTTTCAGAGGCCCGGCCCCTGTGGGACGCAGCGAATTCCACTGGAACGGTACGAGCGACTCGGGCTCGGCCGTCAGTTCGGGGATCTACATGGCGGTCTCGAGATCCGGGACGCTGAGACTTGAGAGGAAACTGGTACTTATCCGGTAGCATCGGGAGGAAAATATGACATTGAGCAGATACAATATCCTTCTGGCAGCAGCGATCGTCCTTGCGGTGGCAGCCGGTCCGGCCATGGCCGATGAACTCTACTTCTCGCCGGCTGACACATCTATATTCGACTTCAATACCTTTCCCGTTCACGTGATGGTCGATGATATCGACAGCATCATGGGATACAACATATCTGTTTCCATCATCGGAGATCCGTGCGTGAAGATCATGGGAATAGTCGAGGGGACCCTTCCCGGCAGCAACGGCGATACGACATTCTTCAGGTGGCTCAATCCGTCGAGCACAGATCTGATATCGGTCAACGGATCGGTCCTCGGTACGACCGTCGACGGCCCGGGGATCCTCTTTACGATATTCCTGCAGGCCATGCAGCCCGGCACGGCATGGCTCGACTTCACATACTCCGACCTGAGAAACGGTAGGAACGTGAGCCTTGCTCACGAAAGCGACAAGCGGGCGAGGATCATCGTCGATCAGGCGATCGCCGTCGATGGATCGTCCTGGGGGGCTATCAAGAATATGCACAGGTAAACACCCGCGGAAGGGCTGCGATCTTTCGAGTGTGACGGATTGCTGGAGGCAGGCCGCCACACTTGACTCGCAACATCGGAGGGGCACTTACTCAGGGGATTCAGCAATCGCATAATCGTTGTGTGGCTTTCTGGAGGTATTCGTGTCTCGATTTCGTAAATTGACTATCCCGAAAACAAACATGACAACCGCGAGGGGAGGTATGCGATGACCGGCCGTCCGCCCTGATCTGTATGGTAACAATCAGCAGGGTCTTTTCACGTCTTTGACTGTTTTTGGAGGGGAATCATGAACAGAATCTGCAAAGCGTCGATCCTCGCGGTACTGCTCGCTGCTGTGCTGCTGGGGTCTCCTGTCATCACATTCGCTGCTGTGATCGAGGTCAGCCAGCCTGTCCAGGTCACCAGCGACACGTATTACGAGCGCGGTCAGGCGATCGTGTACGATGGCACCGACTACTGGCTGTTCTACGGCCGGTCGGCCACAGTGACCGGCTGGTACCAGAACAGCAATCCCGATGTACACGACTATCAGATCTATTACAAGAAGGCATCGACAGTGGCGGGACTCGCATCGGCAACGGCTGCAGCCGTCCCCGGTGCGATTAACTGTTACAACGGTGAGATAGGGGCGGCGGTCCACGGCGGCAACGTCTGGGCCTTCGCGGCAGTGCCTTCGACCAACTTCACCGCCCGCAGGTCGCTCTACGGCTGGTATTCGACCGACGGCACGTCCTGGACGCAGGTCGCCGATATGGCGGACAACCTGCCCGACGGCGCCGCCCACCACGATGAGACTTCCTTCGGGGGGAACCTCTTCATCATGGTGAACTATCCCGACGGGAACAGCGGCTGGTACACGAAGTACACCGCAGACCCGACCGCCGGGACGATCACGTGGAGCTCCTACGTACCCCTTGCCACGCCGACGACCCTGATCAACGGTACGGGGCACTTCTATATCGAGGGCACGGATCTCTATATCGCCATCCTGAGGACGAATCCCACGAAGGACAATAAGATCCTGCAGTGGGTCGCCTCTCCCGAAGGCTGGACCGAGCTCGCGACAACTGTATCGACGGGATGGGATGGAACGCTCGTCAAGGTCGGATCGACATACCTCTACGCCCAGGCTCCGTGGACGAGCGACGGCGGAGGCTGGCAGTACATCATCGGCTGGTCCTCGACAAGTCTCTCGACGATGTTCAGCAGCAGTTCGGTCAACATCAGCGAGGCAAAGTACGGCACCAACACCTGGGGCGACATGTGGCCGATCGGCTTCACAGACGCGGGAGGCACGTCGTACCTGTTTTACACCTCGGAGAGGGACGTTCCCGCGCAGGAGGGCACCGGAAACATCTGGTTCCTCGAGTTGGACTGGGACGTTTCCAACGAACACTACACCTGGCTTCAGGAGGCCATCGATGCGGCTGATCCGTACGATGTTGTCCATGTCGCAGCGGGTCTTTATGACGAACGTATCATCATCAATAAGGTGCTCACACTCGAGGGCGCGACCCATGGCGTGAGCAAAAAGGGGTACGTGGTGCCACCAGCGTATGCCTATGATTCGAACACGGAGAGTATCATCAAGCCGTCTCTTGACGTCAATCAGCCGATGGTGCAGATCCTGGCCGATGAAGTGGTGCTGGACGGCTTCGTGGTCGCAAACGAAGTGTGCGGCGTCAGCGGGTCCCGGGACCTCGTTTCGGTTCATTACGGCTACGATGCGCCAATAGGAATTCAGGTCATCAATAATGTCCTGGGCCCGAACACCAACACGCTGCTGCAGGACGGAACCATGAGCAGGTCGGGCCTCGTGACTGTCGGCCCGCGCTCAAATCCGTTGAAGCTCATCGCGTGCGATAACAAGATATTCGACTCGAAGGGCAATGGATGCGGCATTATGCTCGTCGGGCCCTACGGGCCGACCTATCATGGTGCGACGTACATGAACTACTTCAGCGGCTCGGTGATCGAGAACAACGAGATTACCGGAAACCACCGGACCGGCATCGAACTCGCCGGCGGCGTTCAGGGAGGAACTGATCCTGCCGACTACTTCATGATCAAAAACAACCTGATCACGAATAACGGCTGGTTCTCCCTTGCCGACAAGGACAATCTGAAGTACGGACACGGGATCATGTTTATCCGGGGCGCAAGCGACAGAGCACTCGCGGACGCCAACGGGGCGCGGTATGTCAGTATCGAAAACAATGTGATCACGGGCAACGAAAAGAGCGGTTACTACTTCGGACCGATAACCAGCGACATTTTTTCGAGCAACAACGTCGTCGACAACAACGGTCTGGGGACGGGCGGCTACAGCCTGTGGGATGGCGTTCATGTCGACCTGGATGAATTGTACTATTCGTCCGGGACCTATACCGACTATGGTCGACTGACCAACATTCCCTTTGCCAACAACAGTATCAGCGGGAACGGCAACTACGGCATGCTGGTGACACAGGCGCCTGCTCTGGGTCCTGTGAGTGCCTCGCCGAACTGGTGGGGAGACGCTTCCGGGCCTTACCACGCGACTCTGAACCCGGGAGGGCTTGGCAACGATGTCTCCGACTACGTCCTGTTCGATCCGTGGATGGGAGCGGAGAATGTTGTCAGCGTCGTGCCCGCCTACGGTACGACGAGCTGCGTCGATCCGATCACCTTCACCTTCTGGTTCGACCATGTCGGAACCGATGAGGT
>DAOVNN010000368.1 GCA_030630165.1 Candidatus Krumholzibacteriota bacterium | reverse complement strand
GTGTCGCAGTAGAAGTTCCACTCGACGATGAAATCGGCGTCGAAGCAGCCCATGTTGGCTCCGGCGGCGGATGTCTCGTACTCGGGACCGTCTACCAGGACCCGGTCGCCCGCATACGGACCGGTCTTGAGCTCGAATCCGTCGACGGCCTTTGCGCAGGCCATCGAGCAGCCCTTCCAGCAGCCGTCGGGGTGGTCCTGCGTGAAATACTTCGCCTTGAGGATCTTCGAGTCGATGTACTTCGTGTTCTCGTGCGAGCCGAACTTGTAGTTATGAACAGGGAGCAGGTCGTAGGCGTCCATAACATCGACGATGTTTGCCGTGCCGACCTCGCGCATCCTGCACTGGTCCTTGTCGAGCGTCGCCATCTCGGCGTTGATACGCATCCCGAAGTCGCGGATCATCTTCGGGTTGACCGGATGGTTCATGTCGTCGACGATCTCGATCGCGCCGGTAGGGCAGACATAGGCGCATGAGGTGCAGCCAATGCAGTGAGGGTCGACCTCGCCGAAGGGCATCGTCAGGTGACGCTTTAGCCCGCGGCCGGCGAAATCGAGGATCCTCTCCTGGACGAACTCGTCGCAGGCGCGTACGCAATGGGTGCAGAGGATGCAGGCCTTGGGATTCTCGTCGGTCAGCTCGCTGCGGTACTTCTCCTTATCGGTAGCGCCGCATATCGCCGCGACCTCCTGGATCAGCGGAACGTTCGGCCAGCGGCCGAGGTACATCTCGGCAAGCACCTTGCGGTGGGTCTTGACCCTGTCCGACTCGGTGTCGACGGAGATCTCTTCACGGACGGGGAAATTGCATGACGTGACGAGCTTCTTCTTTCCACGCTGCTCCACCTCTACCATGCAGAGCCTGCATGTGCCCGAGGGAGTGAGGTCCTTGTGATGGCAGAGGGTGGGGACGGCCACTCCGTTGTCGCGAAGCGCCTGAAGGAGATACGAGCCCTTCTGGACGGTGGCCTCGATACCGTTAATCGTTATGTTAATCTTCTCGGCGGCCATTTATATCACCTCCACAGCTTCGAAATTACAGACTTCATAGCAGATACCGCACTTTATGCATTTGTCCGGGTCGATCACGTGGAGTTCCTTCTTCTCCCCGGTGATCGCGTCGACGGGACAGTTCTTGAAGCAGAGCGTGCATCCGGTGCAGTTGTCCGCACTGATCGAGTACTCGATCAGCGCCTTGCACACCCCTGCGCGGCATGCACTCTCATTTATATGTTCCTCGTACTCCTCGCGGAAGTACTTGATCGTGCTGAGGACCGGGTTGGGCGCTGCGCCTCCGAGCTGGCAGAGGCTTGCGTCCTGCACCGTAGAGCAGAGCTCCTCGAGCCGTTCTATATCGCCTGTCTGACCATCTCCGCTGCAGATCCTTGTCAGGATGTTGCTCATCAGGTGAAGTCCCTCGCGGCAGGCTGTGCACTTGCCACACGACTCGTCCATGAGGAAATCGATGAAGTATCGGGCAACGTCGACCATGCATGTGTGGTCGTCCATAACGATCATGCCGCCAGAGCCCATCATCGAACCGGCCTCGGTGAGCGAATCGAAGTCGACCTTCATGTCGAGATTCGCCGCGGGCAGGCAGCCGCCCGACGGTCCGCCCGTCTGTACGGCCTTGAACTCGCGTCCTTCAGGAATACCCCCGCCGATCTCCTCTACGATCTCGCGAAGGGTGATCCCCATCGGGACCTCGACGAGACCGGTGTTGCGGACATCGCCGACGAGCGAGAATACCTTCGTTCCCGAGGAGCCGTTCCACGGGTTCTCGCTGACGTCGCCGCTTCCAATAGAGGCGAACCATTTCGCGCCTTTGGTGATAATCTCGGGGATGTTCGCCCATGTCTCGACGTTGTTGAGGATCGTTGGTTTATCACGGAATCCGTACTCGACGCTGTGCACGTACTTGGCGCGCGGTTCGTCCGGCTTGCCGGCCATCGAGGCCATCAGAGCGCTCGATTCGCCGCAGACAAAAGCGCCGGCGCCGCGGTGCACGTGTATATCAAATGCAAATCCGCTCCCGAGGATGTCGTCGCCGAGCAGGCCGTAGGTCCTCGCCTGGTCGATCGCCTTCGCCAGTCTCGTCTGAGCGAGCGGATATTCCTTCCTGATGTATATGTAGCCCTCGGTCGATCCGACAGCGAAGGCGCCGATCAGCATCCCCTCGATGACCGAATGAGGGTCGGTCTCGATGATAGAGCGGTCCATGAACGCGCCGGGGTCGCCTTCGTCGGCGTTGCAGACGACGAAGATCTCCTCTTCGCGTTCGCGGGCGGCCTTCCATCCCGATTTCCACTTCACGCCGGCGGGGAAGCCTCCGCCGCCGCGTCCGCGGATACCCGAGGCGATCACCTCGCTGATGACGTCTTCCTGCTTCATCCCGGCGACTACCTTACGAAGCGCATCGTATCCGCCGCGGGCGATGTAATGGTCGATGTTTTCCGGATCGATGATCCCCTTGTTGCGCAGGGCGATCAGCTGCTGCTTGCTGAAGAAGGGGATGTCGTCCATCTTCTCGTTTATCTCTCCCGATACGGGGTTCTTATAGAGGAGACGCTCGATCGTCTCGCCAGACTCGAGGGAGGCGACTATCTCGTCGAGATCCTTTTCCTTTACCTTCTGG
>DAOVNN010000085.1 GCA_030630165.1 Candidatus Krumholzibacteriota bacterium | reverse complement strand
CCCTTACCTCTTACATCTATACTGTCGGGCGGCGAAGACTCGCAACCGCCCGGTTGGATTCGGATCTTATCTGAGCAGGACCATCTTTAATGTCCGCCCGTAGTCGCCTGCCTCCATGCGGCAGAAGTAGATCCCGCTCGCCGTCGAGCGGCCCTCGCCGTTCGTGCCGTCCCAGACCGCTTCGTACGAACCGGCGTCACGGACCTCGTCGACGAGGATACGAACGAGTCTGCCGGAAACGTCATAGACACGCATCCTGACGTGGCCCTTCTCCTTCAGGGAGAAGTTGACCCTCGTCACCGGATTGAACGGGTTGGGGAAGTTCTGCGAGAGGCTGGTGGCCTTCGGAATCTCGGTATCCGTATAAGTGAAACAGCCTGGGCAATCCATCTGGAAGAATCCGAAGACACTCTCGAGGAAGGCTCTCCAGGCCGGCCAGTCACTTTCTGTACTGCGTATGTTTATGAAACTGTGACCGACCCATATCGTTAAAATATTGCCTTCGAAATTAAGCAGGGACGAGACGACTCCGGCATAATACTGATTTTCCCCGAAATCGGGATACATCAACGCGTTCGTTCCCTCGTAGTGCTCCTCGAGAACATCGAAATCGTTGATCACGGGGCAGCCGCCGTAGGCGTAATAATCCTGGCTCATGAACTCGAACGGCCCGCCCGGAACTCCGGTGACCAGAGGGCTCGTGACACCTCCGCCGGGCAGCCCGCCAGTCATCTCGAAATAGCTGTCGCTCACGAGTGACACGCCACACAAGTACTCAAGCAGGAAAGCCGCGTAGTTGTCCGACGAATTCGACAGGTCACTCGCGATACCGTCTCCCATGACAAGGAGGTTGGCGTTGTGGAGTGATTGCTCGGCCCAAAGACTGAGAAGTTCCGCGTCATCGCTCTTGTCCGAATTCTCCGTCCCGTCGCTGATCGTACAGCTCTCGAGGTCACCCGAGTCAAAGAACACGGTTCCGTAGGCCGTGCAGAAAATAGACGAACCGTCGGTTACGGAGGTATAAGCCCCGATGCCGTTGCTCACCGCCGATGAGGGGCCATTGACGTCGTAACGGTCGGGCACTTCGTCGTCAATCCACCACATATCCCTGAACGCGTAATCGTAGTAGTTCTGCACCACTCCCTGGAACGATCCACGTCCGTCACAGTCGTCGACGTACAGGATATCGTACACGTTCCTCAGCGTCGGCAGGCAGGTGAACTCGAGAATATTGCTCGTTCCGAAGAAAGTGCTCTGCGGCATCGTCTCTGCCCCGTCGGGCCAGGTGCTGCTTCCGCCAGACGCGGCGAATGCCTTGAAGTAGTACTCGATCATGTACCCGCGCGTGAACAGGGAGTCGTTCAGGTCGATGCAGTACCTGTCCGGCGCGATGACACCTGACGATGAGCGCGCCGGCTCGCAGAGAAGGATCGTCCAGTCGCCGTCATCGCTCACGTATGACCCGTATGTGCCTTCGAGCTGTGGGCCGAAGAGATCGGGCTTCCCGTCAGTGCCGAGAAAGGAGACGTTCACGTGGCAGTAGACACGCGCCTCTCCCGTCACCAGGGTGTCGAGGCCGCCGGCAAGCGGGGCCGCGACAGTAACTACGACCGAATCCCCCGGATCGATCCTGTCGAGTTCGTCGCCGGGAGCGATATCGGTCGCCATATCAGCGCGGCAGAACTCCTCCATCGGGTCCGGGCTGCTGCCGACCTCCTGCGGGAAGGTGTCCTGGAAGAGGTCGATACGCCTGACGCTCCACCGGGGGCCGCCCGTATAGAATCTCAGGACCCTCACATCGTCGTACCATGGCGCCGGCGTATGATCGGCGCAGTCGCCGTATACTCCATACCAATCGGAGCACATGTCCACCACGCCGAGAGTGACCTGTATCGTGTCGGATGTGACGAGAAAACTTATATCCTCCGTGTCGGTTATCCATCTTCTGCTCGGCTCGTACGGGATCCAGAAACTGGAGGTCTGCCATAGCCCGGGGCAGCCGTTCTCGATGTTCCTCATCCTCCAGGTCCTGAAGACGAGGTTGTTCACCGGAAGGTCGACATAAGCGCGGTAAGTCAGATGCACGCCGCCGAGCGAGGCAAGCTCTCCCGGCGGGATCGCAGCGTCCTGCAATCCGTCCCGTCCCGTGGAATAGCGGGTGAGATCGATCGGTGGGGAGACGATCATCTCGTCCTGGCACGGGCTTTCGATTCCGCCAGCTCCCGTACAATAGGGGGTGTCGTAGAGGCCCGGGTAATCCGTGCTCGGATAGATCGAGCCGTTAAAGAACATGATGACCGCGCTGTTGTTGAGCCCGCATGGGTCCTTGCTCTCGAGGTTGGTAGCGAGGCCGCCGTACGGGCCGTATGCGTCCGGTGTACACGCCATCCACTCGCCGGCATACGTTTGACCGACATCGTAATTTTCAAAGTTCTCATAATCGAGCACTCCGCTGTCGTCCCATATCGTGATGCTGTCGATTATGCAGGCTCCATCCGTGTCGACGAGGCCGTCCTGGTCCGACCTCGCTCCGTCCGACTGGAACCGGAACCTCAGCTTGGAGCCCCACGTCACGGAAAACACCTCTCGTACGACGACAGTATCGATGACCCCGCTGTAGGTCTCCAGGATGTTCCAGTTACAGTAATCGCAGCACCCGCAGGCCCTGTCAGTAGAATGCTCGAAGGTGACCAGGTCAGCGCCGCTCTCCGTATCACAGACAAGGTGGTATGAGACATGCAGATTTCCTGGAGGATGGTAGATAGCGGCCTGGAGATTTTCGTCCCAGTTGTTTCCATATCCCGGCGCCGATCCCCAGGAGCATGTATAGAGAGCGTTTACACCGCCGGACCTGATCCCGCACCAGATCGACTTCGCGCCCTCTATCGGAACGAGGCGGCCCCAGGAACCCCCGCCCAGGCCTGCAAAATCGTCGACATGAAAGAAAGTGTCTTCAGGAGCCGTGTTGTCGACCCGGGTCCAGGACTGCCAGTCCATCTGCTCGAAATCGTACCAGACGATGCAGTAGGTGTCGACCGCGGCGGCCATCAACTTCGAGCCGGGCTCGTACCCGGGGATATCGATGCTCGTCTCCTTGTAGTCCGGCCTGTAGAAACGAGGCCGCTCCGTTTTCGGCTCCTTCGCCCCTGAACTCGAAAAAACCGAGAATACGATGATCACCGCGAGAGCTGCCAGCACTGCGCGTTTCATTGATCCCCCTTTTACCCTTTGCCTCTATGCTGTCGGGCGGCGGGATTTCCCCGCTTCGCCCGGTTGAATCCATATCACCTGAGCAGGACCATCTTCAGCGTCCGCTCGTAGTTCGCCGCCTCCATGCGGCAGAAGTAGATCCCGCTCGCCGTAGAGCGGCCCTCGTTGTTCGTGCCGTCCCATACAGCTTCGTACGAACCGGCCTCGCGGATTTCATCTACGAGCACCCGCACGAGCCTGCCCGAGACGTCGTAAATACGCAGCGAGACGGGGCCCTTTTCCTTCAGCCCGAATTTCACCCGCGTCGCGGGATTGAACGGGTTGGGGAAATTGTTCAATAACGACGTCATGGCCGGTGTTTCCGAATAGACGCCCCAGCCGTAGCGTTCGAAGAATTCATTGACCTTCCATACAAATTCTTTTCTGACGACTCCTGAAAGCCCGGTGTTCCTCATGCTCATCAGGCTGTGCCCCGCCCATACGGTCCTGAGAGGCTGGCTGGCGTTGTTCAACTGATCGGTGTAGATACCGGCATAGTACGGCATGCTGTTGTAGTCGGGATATTGCAGTGCGTGCGCGCCGGGGCCGGTCACTTCGAGGACATCGAAGTCGTTGACGTAGGGGCAGCCGCCGAAAGCGTAGTACTCAAGTCCTTCGAATGGCCCCCCTGCTACTCCCGTGATGACGGGTGAAACGGCCCCTCCTCCTGCGAATCCCCCCGTCATCTCGTAGTAACTGCCGTTTTCGAGTGTAACGCCGCAGAGCGTGCTGACGAGCTCGAACGCCGCGGAGGTCGTGGATCCATCGAGGTCCGACGCTATCTGGTCTCCCATCACGAGAAGCCCTGTCTTGTGCTCCGAAACGTTCATCCAGTCGACCAGAAGCTGCGCATCCCTGCTCTTGTCCGAGTGTTCCGTGCCCTCGCAGATTGTAAGGCTGCCCAGGTCTCCCGAGTCGAATATAACAACCTCGTAGGCCTGGCTGAATACGGACGAGGCGTCGGTAACCGAGGTGTAGGCGCCCACACCGTTGCTCACTCCGGATGAAGGCCCGTTGACGTCGTACCTGTCGGGCGGGATCGAGTCGTACGGAGGCACTATGCAGCAGGGCCACGAGTCGCCGAAAACGTAATTCCAGTATGTCTCCGCCGTACCCTCGAACGTTCCCCGGCCGTGAAAATCGTCGACATACAGGGCGCCGGGCTGACGCCTTAACGTCGGCAGACATGTGAATTCGAAGATCTTTCCACCCGTTTCTTCCGCATCCTGCGGCCATGTCGACGAGCTGCCCTCGAGATCCCAGGCCTTGAAGTAGTATTCGACCATATAGCCGCGAGTGAAGAGCGAGTCGTTGAGATCGATGCAATAAGCATCGGGAGCGATAACACCGGACGCGGCGCGCGCCGGTTCGCAGAGCAGGACCGTCCAGTCGCCAATATCCGTTACGTAAGAGCCGTAAGTTCCCTCGAGCTGCGGGCCGAAGAGGTCGGGCTTCGGATTGATGTCCATCTCGCCGATGTAGGTGACGTTGACGTGACAGTAGACCCTCGCCTCGCCAGTGCCGAGCGTATCGAGACCACCGGCAAATGGAGCCGCCGCCCTGACGACGGCGGAATCTCCAGGATCGATCCTGCCGAACTCATCGTACGGCGCTACGTCGTCTGACATATCGGCGCGGCAGAACTCCTCCATAGGATCCGGGCTTCCAGGCACATCCTGCGGGAAGGTGTCCTGAAAGAGATTGTATGAATCTATCTGCCAGGAAGGACTGTCCGCCCCGGTCCTCAACACGTAGACGTTGTCGAACCAGGGAGCGGGTGTGTGCTCCGCACACTCGGGGGGCACAGGGAGCCATGCGTAACCACATATGTCCAGAACTCCTACCGCTACCTGGATCGTATCGGAAGTCACCATGGTGCTGATATCCCTGATATCGAGCAGCCAGCTCCTGCTCCCCGAATAACTCCAGGAAAGTAGTCCGTCGTCGAACCACGGGCCCGGGCATCCGTTTTCGATGCTCCTGACTTTCCACGTGTATACGATGCGGTTGATCAGCGGAAGGTCGACGTAGACGCTGAAACGCAGAAGGGCCGTATTCATCGCGGCAAGATCGCCGGATGGTATTTCGGTGTCCTGCACATCGTCCCGCCCCGTGCTGTAACGGGTCAGGTCGATGGGAGGCGAGATGATCATCTCATCCTGTCCTCGCATCACATAATGCGGCGGATAAGGCGTTTCGTACAGCCCGGGGTAATCGTCGCTTGGCCATGGCGATCCATGGAAGAAAGTTACAACCGTGCTCAGGTTCCGGTTGCAGGGATCGTAATCCTGCAGCCCGCTCGACAGTCCCGAATACTTCCCGAATCCCGCCTGCGTCTCCGCTTGCCAGAAATCTGTTTCCTTATCGCCCGCCTCCGCGGTCTCGAAATCCTCGAAGTCCATCACCCCGGTCTCGTCCGCCACCGTGATGCTGTCGATGATGCAGGCTCCGTCACCGTTGTAATTGCCATCCTCATCAGACCAGGCACCGTCCGAGACAAAGTGAAAGCGCAGCTTGGTCGCGGCCTGAGTGATTCTGATCTGGTGCTCGGCAACGAAAGTATCGATACCGTCGTGACGGGTGATCTCTTTCCACCTGTCACCCGAATCGTACTCAACAAGGGTGAAGTCCCAGACCGGCTCGGAATCAGTCATGCACTTGTACGACCACATCAGAATCCCCGAGAAGTAAAACGCATCGGTGCTCCACATCTGGTTCCACTTATTCCCGTATCCCGGCGCGCTCACCCACCCACAGCTGTAATACTCGTTCCCGCCCCGGGCACCGCACCAGAGAGACCTGGTCCCTTCCAGCGGGACGAGCCGCCCGAAGGTGCCACCGCCGAGCCCGGCAAAATCTTCGACGTGGAAGAAGGTGTCCAGCTGATCCCCGTTATCCCGCCTCGTCCACCCCTGCCAGTCCGCCATCTCGAAGTCGTACGAGACGATGCAGTACGTATCCGCCGCTGAAATCGCAGCCTGTAGCCGGGTTCCGTATCCTGGAATATCCGGGGCAGAATAATCGATAGACGAATTGAAAAATCTGGGTTGTGGTTTCTTCCTGTCCCTCCCCCAGGCCGGGACACAGAAGGAGGCAATAAGCGTTGCGGTGAGGATCAATGTCATCTTGCGTCTCATATGATCTCCAATCATCCTGTTCACCTGAGCAGGACCATCTTCAGTGTCCGCTCGTAGTCCACCGCCTCCATGCGGCAGAAATAGATCCCGCTCGCTGTCGCGCGGCCCTCGTCGTTCGCGCCATCCCAGACCGCTTCGTACGATCCTGCGTCGCGGATATCGTCGATGAGAATACGCACGAGGCGGCCGGAGACATCGTATATGCGAAGTGATACGTGTCCCTTCTCCTTCAGCCCGAATCTCACCCTCGTCGACGGGTTGAACGGATTGGGGAAGTTGTCCGAGAGCGACGTCGCCGCCGGAATCTCGGCGCCGGTCCAGTCAGAGCTGCTGCCCGTCTCGAACAGCTCGAGGGTCCTCTTTATGAATTCGTTCCTTGCGGGCACGCCGTTCTCTGCGTCTCGCATATTCATGATGCTGTGGCCGATCCAGACAGTCCTGAGCGGCTGGCTGGAAGCATTCAACTGGTCGGTGAATATGCCAGCGTAGTACGCGGTGCTGTTGTAATCCGGGTATGCAAGGGCGTACTGCCCCGGGCCGGTCGTCTCGAGCACATCGAAATCGTTGATCGTAGGACAGCCTCCATCGGCGTAATAGCTCAGCCCGTCATACGGGCCGCCCGAGACACCGGTAATGAGAGGATTGACCACACCCCCGGCCTCCCACCCACCGGTCAGATCATAGTAGCTGCTGTATACGTAGTAGCCGCCGTTCACTACGGTGACGCCGCAGATCGTGCTGACCAGCTCGGTCGCCACCGGTGCGTTGGAATGCGACAAATCGCTGGCGACATTATCACCCATCGCGAGCAACCCGACCATGTGGTCCGAATTGTTCATCCAGTCGACGAGAAGCTGCGCGTCGTTCGACTTGTCGGAATTCTCTGTACCTTCGGTTATCGTCACCGAGTTGAGATCCCCGGAGTCGTGAACCACCATCAGGTAGGACTGGCAGAAGACCGAAGTGTCGCTCGATGCCGAAACGTACGCGCCGATACCATTGCTGACACCTGAGGTTGGACCGTTGGTGTCGTATCTGTCGTACGGAACGTCATCAGGAAAAGCCGCATTGAGAGCAGGCTCCATATAGACCTGAACCAGACCATCGAATGTTCCCCTGTTATGATAATCATCGCAATACAGAACTCCGGGGACGACACGAAGCGTCGGCAGGCATGTGAACTCGTACCTGTCGCCCTCGGGGTCTTCCGCATTGTGCGGATACGTCGTCGCATTGCCGTTCAGAGCATATGCCTTGAAGTAGTACTCGACCATGTACCCGCGTGTGAAGAGCGAGTCATTGAGGTCTATGCAGTACCTGTCCGGCGCGATGCTGCCGGCCGAATTGCGGGCCGGTTCGCACAGGAACACGGTCCAGTCCCCGTCATCGCTGACATGTGACCCGTACGTTCCTTCGAGCTGCGGACCGAAGAGGTCGGGCTTGCCATCGGTACCAAGGAAATAGACATTGCAATGGAAGTAGACCCTCGCCTCACCTGTTCCCAGTGTATCGAGGCCTCCGGCGAGCGCTGCCGCTACCCCGACAACGACTGAGTCGCCCGGATCGATGCGTGTGAACTCGCCGCCGGGGGCGATGTCATTCGCCATATCGGCGCGACAGAATTCTTCCATCGGATCCGGACTACTGGCGACTTCCTGCGGGAATGTGTCCTGAAACAGGTCGATGTTGCGTACGCTCCACTGCGGACCTGCAGTCCCGTACCTGTAGACCCTGACGTTGTCTATCCAGGGGGCCGGCGTATGGTAATACCAGCAATCATACGTCCACTTGAACTCAATCATGTCCCGGACCTGGATGCCGACCTGGATCGAGTCCGCCCCGGCGACGTCGATACTGATGTCGAATGAGTCCTCTATGTATTCGCGTTCAGAGCCGTAATGAATATAACCGTCGCCCGGCATGGCCTGCGGACAGCCGTCGTGGAACGCCCGAATCTTGAAATCGTAAAACACGCCATTATGACCCGGCAGGTCGCGATATACGCTGAACCTGAGAACCGTTCCGCCGGCCTCCGCGAGATCCTGAGGAGGGATAGCCGTGTCCTGGTTCTCGTCGCGGGCCGCGCTGTAGCGCGACATGTCGATAGGCGGCGACCAGACGGTGACGTTCTGACACGGCCACACATAGACCCCGCACGGATTCGCGCTGAAAGGAGTCACCGGCAGGCCGGGATAATCGTCGCTCATCCATGGTGAGCCCTCGAAGAAGATCAGCTGGGTGCTGAAGTTCCGGTTGCAGGGATCCTTGTCTTCGAGATTTGTCGCCAGGCCCGTGTATGTGCCAAATCCCGTCCGGCCGACACCGCTGTTCCAGAAGCCCGAGCATTTCGCCCCGGAGGGGAATGCCTCGAAGTCCTCGAAGTGGATCGTGCCGTTCATGTCGCTGACAGTGATACTGTCGATTATGCATGCCCCGTCTGTGTCATGGAGTCCGTCCTGGTCCGACCAGACGCCGTCGGATTCGAAGTGAAACCGGAGCTTCGTGCTTGAGGAAGGAAGTATCACGGTATGTGATGCGATCGTGTCGACGACACCGTCGTATTCCATAAGCTTACGCCAGTAGTCTCCCTCGGCGTATTCTACGCGTGTAACGTCGTAATCGGGTTCGGAATCGAATACGCCATGATATGACAGCTCCACGAATCCCGCGAACGGGAAGGGACCACAGGCCAGCACCTGGTGCCAGTTGTTCCCGTACCCCGGCCCGGCCGACCAGCCGCAGGTATAATGATCGGCGCCGCCCCTCACGCCGCACCATGCCGACTTCGTCCCCTCGATCGGGACGAGTCGCCCGAAGGAGCCCCCTCCGAACCCGGTAAAATCATCGACATGGAAAAAGGTGTCGATCTCGTCTCCGTTGTCGATCGCCTTCCACCCCTGCCAGTCCATCGGCTCGAAGTCGAACCAGACGAGGCAGAAGGTGTCAGATGAGGCCGATTGCAGGTATTGGGGCTCCCCGTATGACGGATGATCCTCCGGCAGCTCCGCCGGGCCCGCGAAAGACCGGAACGGGACCGGGGCCGCCTGCTTTTTCTCTCTCGCCGTCGCATCAGCCGCGCAACAGGCCAGGATCAACGCGGCGGCCAGACCCACCGTCAGGAACTTCATTCAGGCCTCCCCCTTTTACAACATGCTACTACTACAATAAGACGGACTTTTCCGTAGATTTACCCCCATTTACCTTCATCATCATCTCAGCAGGACCATTTTCAGGGTCCGCTCGTAGTCGGCCGCCTCCATCCGGCAGAAGTAGATCCCGCTCGCCGTAGAGCGGCCCTCGTCGTTCGTGCCGTCCCATACGGCCTCGTACGATCCGGCGTCTCTGATATCGTCGACCAGCACCCGCACGAGGCGACCGGAGACGTCGTATATGCGAAGTGATACGTGCCCCTT
>DAOVNN010000330.1 GCA_030630165.1 Candidatus Krumholzibacteriota bacterium | reverse complement strand
CCTGTCTCGAACGACAGTGCGGTGGAATTCTCGAACTCCCCCTCGACGAACGACTGACCCACATCCAGAACTACACGAGCGGTATCGACGCGGCCGTAATATGTCGGCAGGTTAAGAAAAGGCCCGGTGGCCCTTGCGGACTCCGGGGCCGAAATGATAAAGATGGCTGCTGAAATGCAGATACTGAGAAACCCGGTCTTCAAGGTCAGGCCTTTCAGGTCACTCCCTCGAGAAGACGGATCTTGCCCTGGTTGACGAAGTTCACGATTATTATCTTTCTATGGCCGGGGAGTTCTTCCTTCGAGACGACCTTTCCGTAGTCGTTCCACGACCTGTGGTAGATCACATCGTCCACCGCGTACTCTCCCGACTCCATGTATTCCTTCGCGTGCTCCCTCTCCTCATTGTCGAGGTCCTCGGGTGCGAGCTCGGTCGGCTCAGCGCCCTTGCCTGAAGCCTTACCGCCATCCTCTTCAGTCATATAGGGAAGGAATCCCTCGCAGCCGGGGCACTTGAGCCAGATAACGTCGTTGTTACTCCCGCTCCCCTCGACGATTTCCATGTCGAAGTCTTTTTTGCAGACACTGCAATGCTGGTTGATCATCCGCTTCTTTGCGGCCTTGCCGGTAGCCAAAGCTGTTTACCTCCACCTGAAGAGATGCTGAGGATCAATCCTCGATTCTACAGCAATCATCCGCCTCGTGCGCGGCAAGATATCTCATCCCACAGACCGGACATCTGTGTTTTCCGTCCAGTCTCCCGTCCGCTTCGGCCTTGGCGAGTAATCTGTGGAACTTCACGTAGTTCTTGCTCTTCTGAAGTATTGTCCCTTCGTGTCCTTCCGGCTTCATTACTTCTCCTCCCGTCCCTGGACATGAAAGACTCGTACCACTCCATGCTGTGGTACAGCAGTCATATTTGCACAATATATGGTGCTCTTATAGCACTATATGTCGCAGCCGTCAACACTTATCCTCGATATTATGCAATTCCCCTGGCTGCAGAAATCAATATATCACGGAAGATTGAACATTGCAAGTGTGTCGCCGTAACTTATTGTCATATTTGGCATTATAGAGACCATAGGCAGTTCACCCCATTACCTGCTGATGATTTCCAGGTAATCCGACTCTACCGCTGCGTGATCAGCGAAGGATGACGACCTTCTGGACCTGTTCCCTCGGGCCGGCGGTGACCTTCATGAAATAGACGCCCGCCGCGACCTGCTTGCCGCGGTTGTCGAGACCGTCCCAGGTCATGGTGAGGATCTGCCCTCCGAAGACTCCCAGATTGTATACCTCACGGATATGGCGGCCCGCGACATCGTAGATATTGACGAGCACTTCGGTCTTCGTCTCGGCCATCGGTGTCCGCAGCATTTCCCTCGAGGTGGTTCCCGACGGATCGAAGTAGCTCCTGGGCACATCGATACTGAAGGTGCTTCCTCTGTCATCGGTGGGATTTGGTATGATCGGAGAGACGAAGTTGCCGGCGAGCGGTACGATCGCCGTCTCGGTCATCTCGTTTGATTCGTATTCCAGTGTCTTCGGAACGCTGTTGATTACTACGTCTATTACCCCAACGACCTGGTACCTGTATTTATGTCCAGGCATGATTTCTTCGTCTATGTAACGGTAACGATTATATTCAACTAATTCGCTCGGGTCATACAGGAGAGAATCACCGTCGACTGTGGCGATGAGTTCCCTTGATGACCTGTCCGTGAGATCCTCACGATAGATGTCGAAGTCCGCCTCGAATATTTCCTTCGCGGTACGCCAGCTGAGCTCGATACTCTCCGGCTCGGCCATAGCCGATGTCGAGTAGTACCTGATTCCGACGAAGTAGACCATGACGCTCGTGGTGTCCGCTATTCCGACGAGGTTCTTCGCCGCGAAATAGACCCAGTTCTCTCCGGGGTCGAGGCCCTCCTGCAATATGACGCCCCTGTCGAAGCTGGACATGCCGGTCCACCTGCCGGGAACCGGCTCGAAGAAACCGTCGTTTATCGCCATCTGGAAACTGACTATCTCCGGCGCGTAATCGATGCGTATGGATGCATCCATCGCCGGATTCTGATTTGGCACTGGAGTCTGATCCACACTGACCAAGATCAGTATGTCTCCAAAAAATGTCGTATCGGATTTTGCCGTGTGTGCTTCGAGGACAGGATAGACCTCGAATATGTCCGGTATCGAGTTGGGCGGATTGTTGTCGTCGGCCAGCCCCAGCTGACCCATCGTCCACCGGCATATCGGAAGCGGCTCGGTCAGAGGTGCGTTGTTCATGATGCAGGGATGCCCGGCGCCGCAGCCCTCGTAATACGAGTTGGCATTGATGTAGTTGAGATAACCGGATCTTTCGTGGCAGCCTACTTCCGCGCTTGCGTATTCGTCCAGCGTCCAGAATGTATGCCCCATCTCGTGGATAAACACGTGGGCAAAACCGATGCCGTCCCCGAACCTGCATGCCGGGTAGCAGCATACGAGGTACGGACCTCCAAGATACGAATATGCGGCGTAAGTACCTCCATCCGGTAGAGGCAGCCAGCACTCGTTCACGCTCGCATCGGCCACGAACGCGGTGAATACCCAGTCGAAGTCGGAAGCGCCGTCTTCGTTCAAGTCCCTGTTCCTCATGGCATTATTGAAGTAATGCACCTCGTCGAGTGCCCACCCAGCGCCGGAAATATCTATATCGTATTCATCCGCCAGATAGTTGATCGCATCCGAGATCCAGCTCGGATCATAGTCCCAGTTGCCTTCGATGGGTTCCCTGTTTACCGGCACACCGCGGTGCAGAGGGGGGCAATTCAACTCAAACTCCAGCGGAACCCAGTGGGTAGCGTTCTCGTACTGGGCCAGTCCGAGAAAGACGTCACGTATTACGTTGCCGATCTCGTCCTCTGTCCAGTTTTCACTCTGCGAGGCTCCCACGCTCTCGGGCAGGACGAGGTTTACGCAAACTTTGCCGATGAGAAATTCGGAGTTCTGGCGGATGCCCCTGTCCTGGATCTCCGCCGGGGCGCCTCTCTTCAGGCTGCCGGCTTTCGGGGCTGTCTTTCTGACGATCTCCTCCGGGATCTCGAGAGTCATGTCGTCGAAAGGCCCCATCGGGATCGGCCTGGACATACTGAGGATCTTGTCCTGGTCGAGCAGTCCCCTCGCCGCCTTAAGCGTGACGAGGTCGACTGTCACCGGATCGATATTCCCCGATTCGGTGATGAATCGTACGTCGAGCCCGGTGAAATCGGCCGGGCCCGCGCTTTCGGGGAACCT
>DAOVNN010000020.1 GCA_030630165.1 Candidatus Krumholzibacteriota bacterium | reverse complement strand
GTAGTTGTGTCCCGACCTGATCGCTATGATATGACCCTCGATCGGCGCCCCGACAAGGGTGAGATCACCTACGATATCGAGTATCTTGTGCCTGACGAATTCGTCGGGGAAACGGAGCGGGGCATCGTTCATGATCCCGTTTTCGTCGACCACGACGGCGTTGTCGAGGCTGCCCCCCTTTATGAGTCCCTCCTTGCGCAGCATCTCCACATCCGACATGAGGGCGAACGTCCTCGCAGGGGCTATTTCCGAAGCGAAGGTATCGGGATCGATGTCGAGGGAAAAGTACTGCGTACCGATGAACTCGCTTTCATACTCTATCGTATAGCTCACCCTGAACCCCTTGTAGGGCAGGGCCAGCAGCTCCACGTCGTCCTTGTAAAATGAAACAGGTGTCGTGATCTTGAGGTATTTTGCCGGAACGCCCTGGTTCTTTATGCCGGCGGCCTTGATCGATTCAACAAGTTCCAGCACGCTGCCATCAGCGGCCTCCGGCGGTTCGTCGGCGTCGATGTCGATCACAAGGTTGTCCACCTGCATGCCTGATGCGGCCGCGAGGATATGCTCCACCGTGTGGATCTGGACGCCGTCCCGCGTAAGGGTGGTATTCCTTTTAACCTCTCCCGGATCTATAAACTCAGCCTTCGCGGGGATCTCAACGACAGGATCGAGATCGACCCGGCGAAATATGATCCCTGTGCCGACAGGAGCAGGCTTGAATACGGTACGGACCCTGGCCCCCGTATGAATGCCTATACCTTCAAATATGAACTGATTCTTAATCGTCCTCTGCTGACGGACCACTACCCTTTCCTTTCTCCAGAGCATCCACCCTGTTCTGCAGGTTGCGGAATTCCTTCAGGAGATCGGGCAGGCGTGCGGTAGCCGCGCAGATCTTGCGGGCGAACGAATGTTCGCGGGCAGGATATCCCGAAACGCTGGTCCCTGCTGGAATGCTCTTGGTAACGCCTCCCTGGGCGCCCACCATCGCTCCATCGCCTACCTTGATATGGCCGACAAGCCCCGCCTGTCCAGCCAGGACCACATTCTTTCCCAGCTCTGTACTTCCGGAGATCCCAGCCTGGGCCGCGACCACCGAGTTTTCGCCGATCACGACGTTATGAGCTATCTGCACGAGGTTATCGAGTTTCGATCCGCGCCTGATCAGGGTGACTCCGGTCGTCGCCCTGTCGATCGTAGTGTTTGCGCCGATCTCGACATCTTCCTCGATCCTGACGATCCCGATCTGCGGTATCTTGTGATGTTCCTTTCCGTCCTTCGCGTATCCGAACCCGTCACTTCCGATCACCGCGCCGGAATGGATTATTACCCTGTCCCCCACCTCGCACTTCTCCCTGATCGTCACGTGGGGATAGATCAGGCAGTCGCTCCCGATCCTGACTCCATCGTTTATGCAGGCGAGCGGGAGTATCGTGGTGCGATCTCCGACGACGACGTTATCTTCGAGGACGACATACGCACCGATCGAGATCTCATCGCCGAGTGTTACGTTGTCGGGGATTATCGCGGTGGGATGAACCTCCCGGCTGTATTTCTCCAGGGGGGTCTCTGAGAAGAGCCTTACCACCTTGAGAAACGCCAGGTAGGGATTGTCGTTACGTATCACGGCTCCGTCGAAGCTGCCGTTTCCACTCGCCGCTATAACGGCGGACGCGTTCGTCGAAGCGAGATACGACTCGTACTTCGGATTCGCGAGAAATGTGATCTCGCCGGACACGGCTTCCTTGAGGCCGGCGACTCCGTGGATCTCAATCGATCCGTCACCTTCGACCTTGCCGCCGACAATCCCGGCGATCTCTTCTATACGATAAGAAGGCATCTGCTGTACCGTTCTGTAATTGACTCTAATCCTGAATTATCGGGAAATATTATACCCCGATTTCGGTAAAAGCAAACGATATTATACTTTCAGGACGACACTTGTCGCCGTAACTTACTGTGTTGTCTCCATTTGCGTATCGAGCCTGGCTATAATCATATCGGTGATGTCTATCTCTTTATCGGCATAGACGATCACGCCCTGGGAGGAGTCGAGGACCAGGGTAAATCCCTCTTCCTCAGCCACTATTTCGATTATGCCGTTGATCTTCTCGACGATCGGCTCGGTAAGCTCCTTGTTTCGCCTGGCGGCCTCGCCGGTCTCCCCGAAGATGTCCTGCATATACTTCTGGTAATCCTTCATCCTCTGGTCGAAGACCAGCCTCTTTTCCTCGAGTTTCTCCGCGCTGAGCATCAGGCTCTGGCTCTGGATCTCTTCCCTCATCCTGGCCAGCTCGGTCTCCATCTCCTCAGCCTGCTTCTTCCAGACCTCGACCTCTTTCTTGTAAACCTCTTCGGCTTCGATCGTCTCCTTGTAATTAGCAAAGATCTTGACGGTATCGATATAACCGATCTTGATCTCAGCGCTGGCGGGAACGGCCGCTGCCGTCAGCATACAGAGAGCCAGGACGATCACGGTTAACCTTGTCATATCGCGCCTCCTTGTTTTCTGTTTCGGATTCCCCGTAAAATAACCGACTTCCATCAGAACATAAACCTTTTTTAAAAGAAAGTGCCGAAAGTAAAATGGGGCTCCCAGGCCGGCCCGCCATACTTGTCGAAACCGTATCCGTAGTCGAATCCGAGGTTCCCCATACCGGGCATCTCGATCCTGATCCCCACTCCCAGACCTCGTCTCATATTGTAGATGTTGGCCTCTGCCATCGAGTTCCACGCATTTCCGACATCGTAGAAGACAAGTCCCCATACCATCTGCGAGAAGGGGAATACGACTTCCTGAGTGATCTTGGTCATGAACGTTCCGCCGATGAACGGACTGTTCCCTTCGGGCACGATCTCGTAGAAATCGTATCCCCTCATCGGGAACCGTCTGTTTCCTCCGAGCCTGAACTTCTCGTAATCCTCCACCTTCACACCGCCGAAGCCGTGGATGCCCGCTCCGTCAAGCGACAGGTGGAAGGTCAGCTTCCAGAAGAGCAGCTTGAACCAGGAGATCGACGCGCTGTTTCTGATGAACTGCACGTTGCCGCCGACCGGGCCGCCGGCCAGTTCGGTGCTCCAGGTGATGACAGAGCCGCGGGTCGGGTGGAACGGGCTGTCGGTCGAGTTTCTCACAATGCTCATCGATACCGTGCTCTTGTTGAGAGGCCAGCCTACCAGCCTCAGCGATCCGTTCTCCGGGTATGATTCGTCGAAATCGGAGATATCCACCTTCTCGAACCTGTACCCGAGGAAGAACCTCGTGTAATCAAGCATCGGAAGCTGGCGGCCGCCCCGGAAAGAGAATCCCGTCCTCGTGTCCCTGTAGTACTGCTGGCTGACCCTGTCCTGTACCCAGTCGAAGAGGTTCAGCGTCATCGACCATTTCGTATCGAAGAAATAAGGCTCGGTATACCTGAGGTTAAGGTTCTTGCGGTACCTGCCGAATTCCCAGTCCAGACCGATCGTCTTTCCCCTGCCGAGAAAGTTGTTCTCCTGCATGCCGAGGAAACCAGTCAGACGGTTGAGCTGAGAAAATCCGAAACCGGCTCTGAATGACCCCGTCTGCTTCTCTTCGACGTCGATCAGGAGATTGATGTCCCCCTCGTTCCCGACTGGTTCGGTGTCTATCTTCGGAGGTCCGGAGAAATACCCCAGCTGGAATATCTCGCGGATACTGCGCTGTACATCCTGCAGTATGAACCTGTCACCCGGATAGACGTCGAGCTCGCGGCGGATTACATTCTCGAATGTCTTGGTGTTCCCCGAGATCTTGATCTCGTTGATCGAAGCGGGCTGATTCTCGATGATCTCGATGTCGAGATCGATCATCCGGCGCCGCTTCGTCTCGTTCGGGATGACGCGGCTCCAGATGTAGCCGTTCTCCCAGTAGACCGAGTTGATCCCCATTTTCGTCATCTCCATGGCATGCATGGAGAAGGGTTCGCCCTCGACGAGCATGACCAGATTCTCGATCTTATAGTCGTCGATCTCCTCGTTGCCGTCCCAGGAGATCTCGCCGACATAGTACTGGAGCCCTTCGGAGACTCTCAGGTAGATATCGACGTAACGGTCATCGCGAACCATCTCGATATGATCGACCTTAACGGTGGCGTCAAGATAGCCCTCGTCGCGGTAGAGCATCAGTATCTTCGCGATATCCTCCTCGAGCACCTTGGGCTTGTAATCCCCGCCCCTGAACCACGAATCGGGCTTGCTCTCGAACAGGCCGAGGATGTCCCCGGTGCTGAAGGCGCCGTTGCCGAGGATGTCGATATGGCGGATCTTGACCTTCCGGCCCTCGTCGATCCTGTATGTCACGTAGATCTTGTGCTCTTCCCTCGTCGGGATCCTGTCGACCTCGATCTTCGCCCCGTTGTATCCCTTTTCGGCATACAGGTCCCTGATGGCCGTGATATCCCTCGTGATCATCGCCGGACGGGCGAAATACCCCTCACGTGTGGATATCTTGGCCCTGATATCCTTTTCCTTTATCCTGCGGTTGCCCTCGACGACCACGGATTTGACCCGCGGGTACTCCTTGACGATTATCGTCACTACGGCCTTGCCGCCGTCCTCGGAGTAATATGCCTGGACGTCGGCGAAGTCCTTCGTCCTGACGAGTCTCTTGATTCCCTGGGAGACCTTCTCGGCAACGAATATATCCCCGGCCTTCACACCGAGGATCGACTGGACCTTTGTATCGGTCACGAAGACGTTACCCTCGACATCGATCCTTCCGACCTCTATCGAGAGGGCCTGCGTACCGCCAGCAAGTATGATAAGCAATGCAGTAATAAGCGATTTCATCGTCAATTATCCATTCATCGGGGGCTGAATCCGGTGAATGCTATCACAGCCCCTCTCAGCCTGCAAAGATAAAAGACCAGCCGGTCAGAAAGCAGGCCGTATTCACGCGGCGGTCAGGGATCCATATAAGATAGGACACCCGGACCACAGGGGAAAGCCCGTTTCTCCGGCTTTTTAAAATGCCCCGGGAAGCGATCCCGGGGCACATATACTGTTACGTTTCAATGGAGATGCGGTTCCACTTATTCTCGCGCCGGACCGTCTAGTCCGCGCTGCAGGAATCCACCTTCTTCTTTTCCGCCACGAAGATAAGGCGCTTGGATCCGGGATCCGCGGTGATCTTCAGCGTATCGTTCCTGCTTATCTCTCCGCCCAGCATCTTCTCGCTCAACGGGTCCTCGAGGAGTTTCTGGATAGCTCTCTTGAGAGGCCTGGCGCCGAGGGTCGGATCATATCCCTTGTCGAGGATGAATCCCTTGGCTTCCTCGGTGATCTCGAAATCCAGGTTCATCGCTTCGAGCCTGCTGTAGAGATCCTTCAGGAGGATCTCTATGATCTCCATAAGATCCGTACGGTCCAGCTGCCTGAAGACGATCATTTCATCGATCCTGTTTATGAACTCGGGATTGAATATCTTCCTGGTCGCGTCCATGATCTTGTTCTTCATGTGGTCGTAACCGGCATCGGTCCCTCCGTCATCGGAGACGAAGCCCATTCCCTTCGTTCCCTTTACTTCCTTGGCGCCGGCGTTCGAGGTCATGATCAGGACCGTATTCTTGAAATCGACCCTGCGGCCGAACGAATCGGTCAGGCTGCCCTCCTCGAGTATCTGCAGGAGGAGATTGAATACGTCGGGATGGGCCTTCTCTATCTCGTCGAGAAGCACGACGGAGTAAGGTTTGCGCCTGACCTTCTCGGTGAGCTGGCCGCCCTCCTCGTAACCGACGTATCCGGGAGGAGCGCCGACGAGTCTCGAGATAGCGAATTTCTCCATGTACTCGGACATATCTATCTGGATCAGAGCATCCTCACTCTCGAAGAGTGTTGCGGACAGTGTCCTGGCCAGTTCGGTCTTGCCGACTCCTGTCGGGCCGAGGAAGACGAACGAACCGATAGGTCTTCGCGGATCACGCAGGCCGGCCCTGTTGCGCCTGACGGCCCTTGCGACCGCCTTGAGAGCGGGCTCCTGGCCGACGACACGCTTGCGCAGTTCGTCCTCGAGGTTGAGGAGCTTGACCGTCTCCTCCTCCTCGACATCTGCTACCGGGATTCCGGTCATATCCGAGATCACATTGGCGACATCCTTCGCGGTGACGACAGATTCTCTCTCCTGCCGTGACTCTGACCATTCCCTGTGTCTTTCCTTCAGCGAGGCGCGCAGCTCCTTCTCCTGGTCCCTGAACGCCGCGGCCTTCTCGAACTCCTGAGCCTGGATCGAGGATTCCTTTTCCTTGGATATCTCTTCGATCTGCTTTTCCATCTCGCGGAGTTCCTCTGGTATCGTCGTCACCGAGAGCCTTGCCCTGGCGCCTGCCTCATCGATCACGTCGATCGCCTTGTCGGGCAGGAAACGTCCCTGTATATACCGCTGGCTGAGATGCACAGACTGGGTTATGGCCTCGTCGGTGAATTTTGTCCTGTGGTGCGCCTCGTACTTGTCGCGCAGCCCGAGGATGATCTGGATCGTCTCGTCCTCGGAAGGCGGATTTATCATGATCGACTGGAACCTGCGCTCGAGAGCGCCGTCCTTTTCGATATGCTTGCGGTACTCATCGAGCGTGGTCGCCCCGATACACTGGATCTCGCCTCTCGCCAGCGCCGGCTTGAGCATGTTTGAAGCGTCAATTGCGCCCTCTGCTCCACCTGCTCCGACGATCGTGTGTATCTCGTCGATGAAGATTATGATCTGGTCGTTGTCGCGGATCTCCGCGATAATATTCTTAAGACGTTCCTCAAACTGTCCTCTGTATTTAGTGCCAGCTACGACAGATGCAAGGTCGAGCGTAGTTATTCTCTTGTCCTTGAGAAGTTCGGGCACCTTGTTGGCCATGATCTTCTGAGCGAGGCCTTCGATTATGGCCGTCTTGCCCACACCAGGCTCACCTATAAGTATCGGGTTGTTCTTTTTTCTCCTGCAAAGGATCTGGGTGATCCGGGCGATCTCCTTGTCCCTGCCGATAATCGGATCGAGCTTGTTGTCCCTGGCGAGCTCGGTGAGGTCCCGGCCGAACTGGTCGAGGGTCGGCGTCTCGCTCTTTGCCTGCTTGCCGCGCTCGGAACCGCGTCCCGTACCTCCCTGATGGATCATCTTCATGATCTCTTCACGGACCCTCTTGCGGTCGACGCCCAATTCAAGAAGCACGCGTGCGGCGACTCCCTCCCCCTCACGGATCAGCCCGAGCAGTAGATGTTCGGTCCCGACATAGTTGTGCCCCAGGAGTCTTGCTTCTTCTATCGAGAGTTCGAGGACGCGTTTCCCCCTGGGAGTCAGCGGCACCTCGCCGAGGGTGAGTGTATCTCCGCTCGGTCTGACGATATTCTCTATCGCCTGCTGGATCTGGTCGAGGTCCAGATCGAGTTTCTGCAGTACCCGCGCGGCGATCCCCTCACCTTCGCGTACTATGCCGAGCAGGAGATGCTCTGTTCCTATGTAGTCGTGCTGCAGTCTGTTTGCCTCGTCGCGTGCGAGATAAATGACCTTCCTGACCCGCTCTGTGAACTTGTCGTTCATGTGCCCCGGTCTTCCTTTCCCCAGGCGGACCCGGCCGTCCTCAGGACGCCTTCAGCCTCGACCTGATGTAATCAGCCCTGCTCCTGTCCCTCTCGTCCGGTCCCATGACCTTCTCGTAGAGCATCTGGAGATGCATCGGCTGTATCATGATCAGCATCTCGTTGAGATCGGACAGCCCTGTGTCGGTGATCAGGCCAAGGCCTACACCGAGACGGACCGCCGAGATGAGCCCCATCGCCTCCCTGGAATCGAGTACCCTCGCGTTCCTCAGCGTGCCGTAGGCTCTCCATATCTTGTCTTCGAGCAAACTCCGTGCCTCTTTGAGAAGGCTTTTGCGGGCATTTTTCTCGAATTCGAGTACTTTTCGTATATGCGCGTCCATGTTCATTATCGTATCCGACTCGGAGAGACCGAGTGTGATCGAGTTGGATATCTGGAAGAAATTACCCGCTACCCCACTCCCCTCGCCATAACTGCCTCTTACATTTAATCTTACATGCCTGAGCCCGTCTGAGACCTTCCTGATATCGCCGTTCTGGACCAGTCCGGGAAGATGGACCATCGCCGAGACCCGCAGTCCGGTGCCGACATTTGTGGCGCAGGCGGTGAGATAGCCGAACTGGTCGGAAAAAGCGAATTCGAGTGATCCGTCAAGCTCGTCGTCGAGCCGGCTCACCCGGTCGAACGCCTCGTTCAGGGCCAGTCCCGCCTCAAACGACTGGAGCCTGAGGTGATCCTCCTCGTTCAGCATCACGCTGAGTTTCTCGCCTCTCAGTACGACCAGTCCCCGATTATTGAATCTCTTCACCATATCCTGCGATATGAGCCTTCTCTCGGAGAGGATCAGGCGCTCCCGGTCAGTCGTTTCGTTCATGTCGAGATAGACTGAATCCTTCATGGAGGCCGCCTGCTCAAGAGCATCCCTCGCCTCGGCGCGGACCGACTCCAGTTCGGACGCTTCGGCGCAGTGCGTGAATGTCCTGCCCTCTATGTTCCTGGCCAGCCTGACACGTGTAGACAATACGAGTTCGCTCTCCTCGCCGCCTTCGCTCAGCCAGGTCGCGGGGCTCTTCAACAGCGTCTGCAGCTGTTTCTGTTTCAACGCGTTTCCATCCCTTTTCGCAGGTCCGCGATCTCATCCCTGAGGCGCGCTGCCCTTTCGTAATTCTCCACATCGACGGAGATTCTCAATTCGTCCTCCAGCGCGCGTATCCTGCGCCTCGCATTGACCTTTTCTGTGCAGTACCTGCGCGGGGACTTGCCGAGGTGTCTCGCATTACCGTGTATTCTCTTCAGGACCCTTTCGATATCGTCTCCGAACGAATCGTAGCATTTCGAGCACCCGAGTCCAGCTGATTTGCTGAAGGCAGCATACGTCCTCCCGCAATGACCGCATCTCCTCTCCTGCCTTTCCTTTTCCGGCAGGGAGCTGTCCACGAGACCGGCGAGGAAACCGTTCTTCTCGAAATTGCTCTTCTTGAGATTATCGAATCCCTTGGTCTCGGCGCAGTCCTGGCATATATGGATCTTCTGTACATCGTTTCCGATGACGTTGGTAACGTGTATGGTCGCGTCATTTTTCCCGCAGAACTGGCATTTCATATCTTTACCGCCCCGCCTCCAGGAGCTTTCCCCCTTCCAGCACGAAGCCGCGGTCGGCCCTGCCGAGGAGTTCCCTCTTGTGAGTGACCACGATGAACGTCTGGTTCTTCGACCGGCTCAGATCGAGAATAAGTCCGTGAAGCATCTCACTGTTGGCTTCGTCGAGGTTCCCCGACGGTTCATCGGCAAGCACGATCGCCGGTTCGTTCATCAGGGCCCTGGCCACCGCGACCCGCTGCTGCTCTCCTCCGGAAAGTTCGGCGGGCCTGTGCGTGATCCTCTCGGCGAGCCCGACCTCCTCGAGGAGATGAGCAGCCCTGTCTTTTTCTTTCTGGCCGATGTCCCCCCTGAGAACAGCGGGCATCATCACATTCTCCAGGGCGTCGAACTCGGGCAGCAGGTAGTGAAACTGGAAGACGAATCCCAGGTCCCTGTTCCTGATCCCGTTGAGTTCCCTGTCGGGAACGGCGAACGGGTCCCTGCCCCTGATCAGCACCTGGCCGCTGTCCGGAGTATCGAGGGTGCCGAGCACATGAAGCAGCGTCGATTTACCCGCGCCGGAAGCTCCGAGTATCGCGACGACTTCTCCACTTTCGGCCTCGAAATCGATCCCCTTGAGGACCTCTATCTCGCCCTTGCGGCTCGTAAAGCTCTTAGTCACATTGTCAGCGCTGAGAATGCTCATAATCTCTCACCCATCTGAAATATACGCCCTGGAGCCCCGATGGGCAACCGGGCCCGGGTCAATAATCGATCAGTCGTACCGTATCGCGTCGAGGGGCGACATATTGCACGCCTCCCAGCTCGGATAGAGTGTCGCCGCGAAAGATATGAGAAGTGCCGCCGCCGAGATCATGCTGACGTCAACGGATCTCACGACAACGGGGAGCGTGTTGATGAAATATACGTCAGCCGGCAGATCGAGCTCGATCGCGGAAAGAAGGGTGCAGATACCCAGTCCGGCAGCTACGCCGAGACCCGTTCCGAGCGCCCCGATGATGGTTCCCTCCATCATGAATATCGACATGATCCCTCTCGACGAGGCTCCCATCGATCTGAGGATCCCTATCTCGCTGCGCTTCTCCATGATGACCATCGTCAGCATCCCGACGAGGTTGAACGCCGCGATCAGTATGACCAGCGTTAGCAGCATGAACATCAGGATCTTCTCCACCTTGATATAGCTGAAGAGGTTTCTGTTCATCCTTATCCAGTTGTTCATGCCATATGCGCCGCTCCGCTCCAGCCTGCTGTCGATACGATCCTCCGTCTCAGCCGCATCCCAGATATCGGTAGTACGGACACCGATACCCCGTGTCGAGGCCTCGAAGTCGAAGAAATCCTCCGCTTCCCTGATATCTATATAAGCAAACCGTGAATCGAACTCGAATACTCCCGTCTTGAAGAAACCGAGGACGCGGAACTCCCTCGACCTGGGCTGGATCTCTCCCATCTTCATCTCGGCCGGAGCACTGATCAGCGTGATCGTCTCGCCGAGGTAGACCTTCAGGTCGTCTCCGAGGTCCTGGCCTATCACGATCCCGGGCAGTTCCTTTCCATCCTCGAAGCCGGTCGACACAAATGATCTTATCGGCGGGACGAACGAGTCGACCACCGCGGATACGTTCCGCTCGGCGTCGATGTCCACTCCCTTGACGATGACACCCTTGGTCTTGACCCTCATCCCGGGGATCAGCTCGTAGAAGAGCAGGGCCTCTCCCCTTACGAAGGGCGAGGCGGCCTCGACCCCCTCCACCTCCTCGATTATGGCGGTGACGCTGTCTATCCCGGACCATGAACCGGGCAGGCTGGCAAATACGATCACATGCGTGTTGAACTCTATTATCCTGCTGCGAAGCTCACTCTCGAACCCGTTCATCAGCGAGAGTACGATTATCAGGACGGCCACGCCAACGAGCGTGCCTCCTACCGCGATCATCGTCACGCGCGATACGAACCCGCTGCGCCGGCGGGCCCTGAGATACCTGAGCGCTATTGCCAGGGAGTAATGCATATATCTGTCAGCCGTCCCTTCCCGCTTCGGGCCTCATCGCCGGAAAAAGGATGACGTCCCTGATAGAATGTGAATCGGTCAGGAGCATGACCAGACGGTCTATCCCGATACCGAGCCCGCCTGTCGGGGGCATCCCGTGTTCGAGAGCCCTGAGATAATCCTCGTCCAGTGGGTGAGTCTCGTCCGCCCCTTCCTTCTTCATCCTCGTCTGCTGCTCGAACCGTTCGCGCTGGTCGAGGGGGTCATTGAGCTCGCTGAACGCGTTGCCCACCTCGAATCCGGCAATGTAGGGCTCGAATCTCTCGACAAGGCCCTTCTCGCTTCTGTGAATCTTGGCCAGAGGCGACAACTCCACAGGATAGTCCGTTATGAAGACCGGTTGTATCAGATGCGGCTCTACGAGCTCCGAGAAGATCTCGTCCAGCAGGCCGCCGCGTCCCGATACTCCATCGAGGTCGATGTCGTGCTTCTCCGCCGTTTTGCGAAGCTCCTCCTCGGAGGCAGCGCGAAGGTCGGTCCCGGTCTTCTCTTTTATCGAGTCGAAGAAGGGAAGTCTTTTCCATGGAGAAGCGAGATCGATCTCGTGTTCACCGTACTTTATCTTTGTCGTACCCAGCACCTTGTCCGCGATCTTCTGGTAAAGGGACTCGACAAAATCCATCATGTCGTTGTAGTCCCAGTACGCGGCGTAGCATTCGAGCATAGTGAACTCGGGGTTGTGAGACCTGTCCATTCCCTCGTTCCTGAAATCCTTGCAGAACTCATAGACACGCTCCATCCCGCCCACGATCAACCGCTTGAGGTAGAGCTCGTCAGCGATCCTCAGGTAGAGCTTCATATCGAGGGCGTTGTGATGCGTGACGAAAGGCCTTGCCATAGCGCCGCCGTATATAGGCTGCAGGATCGGCGTCTCGACCTCGAGGAAATCACGCTCGTTGAGAAAGGTCCTGATCGTGTCGATTATCCTCGACCTCGTCCTGAAGACCTCCATCACCTCGTCGTTGACGATAAGGTCGACATAACGCCGCCTGTATCTGAGTTCCTTGTCCTGAAGACCGTGGTACTTTTCCGGGAGAGGAAGAAGCGACTTGGAAAGGAGCTCCAGCCCGCTGATCTTGATCGTCAGCTCGCCTGTCCTGGTCCTGAACAGATTGCCCGCGATGCCTACGATGTCCCCGACGTCGAGGAGCCTGAAGGTCTTCCATGTCTTCTCGTCGACCTCGGCGTCCTTTATGTAGAACTGCATACTTCCACTGCCGTCCTTGAGGTTACCGAACGACGTGTGCCCGTGACCCCTGACCGCCATGATCCTCCCGGCCACCGACGCCGTGGCGCCCTCGGCGGAAAGCGCCTCTTCGTTCGTAACAGCTTCTGCCAGGGTATGGGTACGCTCGAACCTGTAGGGATAGGGATTCACTCCGATTTCGCGCAGTTCCTCGAGCTTGCGGATGCGCTCATCCCTCTCCCGCCCTCCTTCCATTTTTGTCTTATCGTTCACCTTCAGTTCTTCCTTCCCTTCCATTTCAGATAACCTTCCATGAACTGTTCTATGGCACCGTCCATAACGGCCGGGATGTTCCCCGTCTGGACCCCTGTCCTGTGGTCCTTCACCATCGTATATGGATGAAACACGTAACTCCTGATCTGGTTACCCCAGGAGATATCCTTCTTTTCTCCGGCGGCCGCTTTCTGCTTTGCCGCCTCTTCTTCGGTCAGTTTCGTGTAGATACGCGAGCGCAGGACCTTCATCGCCATCTCCCTGTTCCTGTGCTGTGAACGCTCGTTCTGGCACTGCACCACTATGCCGGATGGGAAATGGGTGATCCTCACAGCCGATGAAGTCTTGTTAACATGCTGTCCGCCCGCCCCGCTTGCCCTGTATGTATCGATACGGATATCGTCGGGGTTTATTTCGACCTCTATATTGTCGTCGATCTCAGGATAGACATGCACGGCGGCGAACGATGTGTGCCGCCTGTGATTGGCGTCGAATGGCGATATCCGCACGAGCCGGTGGATCCCGCTCTCAGACTTGAGCCTGCCGAAAGCCAGGTCACCACGCACCTCGATCGTCGCATTCTTTATCCCCGCTTCGTCTCCCGGCTGCAGATCGAGTATCCTGAATGTGTATTCTTTCGTCTCGAGAAACCTGGTGTACATCCTGAGCAGCATCTCGGCCCAGTCCTGCGACTCGGTCCCGCCCGCTCCAGGATGAATGTTCATAATCGCGTTTCCCCTGTCGTTTTCCCCTGAGAGCAGGACGGCCATCTCGAATCCAGCCAGTTTCCTGTCGATATTCACAAGTTCTTTGCTGATATCCTCGAGGATCGATTCGTCCTCCTCGCCCAGAGCGATAAGCTCCTTCAGGGAATCGATGTCCGATTTTATCTTGTGGTAGGGATCGAGCGTGCTATTGAGTGCCTTGAGCCTCGACATGAGTTTTTCGGCGTTTTCCCGGTCATTCCAGAAATCGGGCGCGGCCATCTTCTTCTCTATCTCCGCCACCCCCGCCGTCAATGTCTCGAGGTCAAAGATACTCCTTGAGGCTAAGCAGCTTCTGTTCCGCTCTTGCTGCGGCTTCCGCAGCTTCCTTCGATGACAACCTCTCCTGCATCAATGTTTCCTCCGCGACCGGTTGTATTCCTCGAGAAACTCGTCCCTTATACGCGCCGCTTCTTTCCTGACCCCGGCGAGCGGGATGTCGGTGTCCAGCCTGACACCGGCTTTTTCCCAGTCCCTGAAAAGGTCCTTCTGGCGCTCGATGCGCAGCTCGGCTTCCTCGCGATCGAAACCGTTCCTGCGCATCATCCTTCGGATACGGACCTCTTCCGGCGCGTCGGTCAGCACCACGAGGTCCGCCTTGAGTCTGAATTTATACTGCAAAAACAGCACTGCATCAAGGACTATGTATTTCGAGGTCTCCGCCAGTTCGTTGAGCTTTTCCCTCGCCAGTTTCTTGACATAGGGGCGGATGATCACGTTGAGCCTGTCGAGTTTCTTCTGGTCCGGGAAGACGGTTCCGGCAAGCCTCAGTCTCGAAACCTTTCCGTCATCGCCCATGACTTCGGAGCCGAACTCCTCCCCGAGCTTTTCGATGAAGCCGGGATCTTCCAGCGCGGCGTGAGCGAGCATGTCGGCGTTGACATAAACGCCCCCACCCTCGGCCATGACCTTCGCGACTGTAGATTTACCCGAAGCGATCGGCCCGGTGACCACAATGAGAGGTACTTTCATCCGTGCGCCTCCAGCCAGTTTTCGCCGGTATCGACTTCCACCTTGAGTGGAACATCGAGCTCCACGGCAGCCTCCATCTTCTCTCTGACGAGTCCGATCACCCTGTCCTTTTCGCCGAGCGGAACGTCGAAGACGAGTTCATCGTGGACCTGGAGGATCATCCTGGCACCGAGAACCTGCTCCGCTATGGCTGTCTCGATATCGATCATAGCTATTTTGATCATGTCGGCGGCAGTACCCTGTATCGGCATGTTGACAGCGATCCTCTCCGCGAAACTCCTAAGTCTGCCGTCGCCTGACTCTATCTCGGGAAGAGGCCGCCGCCTGCCGAACAGAGTCTCCGAATAACCCTTTTCACGAGCGCTCTCCTTCGAGCTGTCGATGAAATCCCTGATGCCTGGATACTTTTCGAAATACTCCTCTATGAAATCCTTCGCCTCTTCGAAGGGGATCCTCAGCTGCTGTGACAACGCCCTCGGACCCTGTCCATACATCACCCCGAAGTTGATCGTCTTTGCTCTCGAGCGCATCTCATGCGTCACATCTTTTTCAGCCACACCGAATATCCTCGCAGCGGTCCGTGTATGTATATCGGCCTCATCGCGGAACGCCGCGACCAGCTCGGGATCGCCGGAGAGATGAGCCATGATCCTCAGCTCTATCTGGGAATAGTCGGCGTCGACAAGGATATTGCCTTTACGGGGTACGAACGCTTCCCGGATCCTTCTTCCCATCTCGGTACGAATCGGGATGTTCTGCAGATTAGGATCGCTTGAAGACAGGCGGCCTGTAGCCGTCACCGTCTGGTTGAACGATGTATGGATCCGCCCCGTCTTTTCGCTGACCAGCTTCGGAAGAGAATCTATATATTTACCGGCAAGCTTGCTCAGCTGCCTGTGTTCCAGTACCAGGCCGGCTGTGGGATTTTCCACGGCGAGCTCGGTCAGGACCCTGACGTCGGTCGAGTAGCCC
>DAOVNN010000357.1 GCA_030630165.1 Candidatus Krumholzibacteriota bacterium | reverse complement strand
CCTATCTTTACGAAGGAGGCATCGGGTCACAATCCCAGGTCTCTCTCAAAGGAACGGGTCAGGCAGCGCGTCATGCACAAATACAGCTATTTCGTGGATAATCACGGTGAGTTCCTGTGCACTGGCTGTGGCAGGTGCGTCGCCGTATGCCCCGTTAATCTTGATATAAGGGAAGTGATCAGAGAGGTTCTGGCCTCCTGAGGAGAAGGACATTCGGATGAGCAATACGTATCTGCCGATACAGATGAAGGTCGAACGGATCATCGTCGAGGATCCTGCTAAAACACTCAGGACATTCGACCTGACATTCCAGAACGATGAAGAGCGCAAGGCGTTTGAATATATGCCGGGACAGTTTGTTGAGTTTTCGATCCTCGGCAAAGGTGAGTCGCCGTTCGGTATAGCGTCATCACCAACGGAAGAAGGCTTTCTGCGATTTACCGTTAACAGGACCGGATCTGTTACAAACGAGATACATTACCTCAGGGAAGGCGACACTGTCGGAATCCGCGGGCCACTGGGGAACTGGTATCCCGTAGAGAAGTTCAAGGGGGAGAATGTAGTAATTGTCGGCGGAGGTTTCGCTTTCACGACACTGCGATCTCTGATCGTCTACATGCTGGAGCACCGCGACGATTATGGAGACATTACAGTAATATATGGTGCCCGTAATCCAGATCTATTCATATACAAGGAACAATTGAAAGAGTGGGGTGAAAGGGAAGACCTGTCGCTGCACTTGACTATCGACAATCCTGTTGAAGGATGGGACGGGCTGACCGGTTTCGTGCCGGCGGTGACAAAGGATATTTCGCCGAATCCTGATAAGGCGTGGGTCGTGCTCTGTGGGCCCCCGATAATGATCAAGTATACATTGCCAGTGATCTCGGACCTCGGATTTCCGGACGAGAGGGTTTACACATCGCTGGAAAGACGGATGAAGTGCGGAATTGGTAAATGCGGAAGATGCAACATCGGCTCGCGCTATATCTGCGTTGACGGGCCGGTGTTCTCGATGGCCGAACTCGAGGATATTCCCGAGACCGTATAGCAAGGAGACTGGCCGGATGGAAAAGATAATACTCAGTGAGAAGGATCCCCGCTTCAAGAACGAGGTGGCTTCGAAACCAGGCGCCGAATCTTTTATGCGCTGTTTTACCTGTGGCACCTGCACAGCTTCGTGCCCGGTGGCGGAGGTCCATGACGAATACGATCCGAGAAGGATCATAAGGATGACCGTATTAGGGATGCGTGAGGAAGTCCTGTCCTCCGACATCATCTGGATGTGCTCGAGGTGTTACACCTGTCACGCACTCTGTCCGCAGAATGTCAAGTTCACTGACGTTATATCCATTCTCAGGGAAATGGCGATCAAGGAAGGGTATGTGCCGAAGGAAAGATATGATAAGGCAAGAGAGCTTGACAGGAAGATCCAGGAACTCAGGTGCATGATTATCGACAACAAGCTGCATCCGGACAAGAAACAGACTGACGATATAAAGGCTATTCTCGAGAAGGAACTCGACGAGGAATGGGCGTGAAGGAATATATGACGGGGGAAGCCATGAACCAGGACAGGATCTGGTCGTTTACCGATCTTAAAAAAGAAGTGATCGATGGAGGTACGTGCGGGAAGTGCGGTGGGTGCGTCTCCTTCTGTTCCGCCAACAGGATCGGCGCCCTGAAAATCGGCGATAATGGATTCCCTGCCTACGAAGATGAGGACAAGTGTCTTACCTGCGGGTTGTGCTACATGGTATGCCCGCAGACCCATCCACTTCAGGACGAGATCGATACTGTATATGACTGGGAACCCCCGATAGGTCATTTTAAGGATGTATTTTCGGCCCGCAGCGCAGACACGGAAATCCTCCGGGCCGGTACTGACGGCGGGGTAGTCACCGCCCTGCTGGTGCATCTCCTCGAAAACGGGTTTATCGACGGCGCTGCCGTATCGATAGCAGAAGGTCCCTTAAGGAGAAAGGCGATTGTTGCCACCTCGAGGGAAGAACTTATTCAGGCCGCCGGTTCTCACTGGGCCGAGGTTCCGCACCTCGAGGAGGTAGGAGAAGGGTATTCGAACTTTGTGCCGGTGATCAGGTCTATTCGTGAATTAGAGCCAAAGAAGTTGAAGAAGATCGCAGTGGTCGGCACACCTTGCCAGATAGGCGCCGTAAGGAAGATGCAGGTGCTCAACATCGTTCCGTCAGACATAGTCGTGCTGACGATCGGCCTGTTCTGCATGCAGTGTTTTGAGATAGATCACCTGATGGACAAGGGCTTTATGAAGAACCACAAGGTGACAACGGACGACGTGGATGGAGTGAACATCAAAGACGACTTCATGCTTAAACTCAAGTCCGGCATCACCGTCCACGTTCCCCTCGAGGAGATCGAGGAGATAGCGAGACCCGCCTGCCTGGCCTGCAAGCTCTTCGCCAACGATTACGCCGACATCTCCGTTGGCGGGCTCGGCTCGCCGGACGGGTATACAACCGTGATGATAAGGACGATTAACGGCAAACGGATGTTCGCGGACGCAGTTTACGATGGAAGCATCGAGTACAGAACGCGAAAATCGATGACTGACTACGCAGTGGAGATGAGCACTATTGTATCGCAGGTAGTTGAATTTGCCGGAAAGAAAAAGGCCCGCGGGATAAAATTCAGGGAACAGTACAGGCGTTGAAGGATAACCAGTAAATATGTGCGGACAGGAAAACGGTGAGATGAGCAAAGACGATAATGAAGCAAAATCAGGGGCTGTTCTCGTAGTCGGTGGAGGTATTGCCGGT
>DAOVNN010000334.1 GCA_030630165.1 Candidatus Krumholzibacteriota bacterium | reverse complement strand
CCCTGTCTCATGTCCGGCTTATCAGTTGCTTCTACTACCTGTATTCACCGGGCACATGCACGATCGAGATCTGCACGCCGCAGCGGCCTCCCGGGGCCCAGTTATCGTTGTACTTCGAGTCATGCCCGCACATGAACAGGTACCTGGCACCGGCAGGCACCCGGATGATGACCCCGTCACCGGCCACCTGGAAATCCTCCGGTATGTCGGTGTTTTCCCCATTGCAATTGTTTGTCGCCCATGTCCAGATATCCTCGCCCGCGTCGATAGCCCCCGGTACCCGGTAAGTCTCGCTGCCGCCGAGCAGCGTGGAACTCGAGCTGAACACGGCGATATACTCGTACGAGACCCAGTTGGGATCCTCCGTGTAGGCGAAGTACCCTTCATTGTCGAGGCAGATGTAATCCCCGGGCTCGATCCCCAGACCCTCGAGCGATATCGGCGCTGTCGCCGCAGCCGGGTCGTCGCAGACATGCAGATATGTCGCCGCCGGCTCGATGGAAATGAAGGCGCGAGGCATGAAGATCGCATCCTGGCCTGTCCCGAGGCTGTAGTCCCTGTCGCCGTGCTCGAACTCCTCGCTGTCGGCGAGCACCTCGACCCTGAAGCCCGGCGTGTGGATCGGCATGGTGAAAACGTGCACCGGTTCATCGGGCGTGAACGTATGGTCCGCGACGAGGTCCTGGTCCGGGAGGGCGAGCAGCCGCGCGTAGACGGTGGCGCCGGTCCCGAGCAGCCAGGTCGCGTCGATCTGGTAATCGGCCGAGTACAGAAGTTCCGGGAGATTCCAGGCATCGTAATCTGGATCGTCGAAGACGGCCTGGAACACCTCGAGATCGGTCGCCTCGCCGCCGATCACGCCGGGGACAAAGCTCACCGCGGTCTCATTGAGGATCCCGTCCCCGTTGAAATCACCTCGCGGATAGATGTTCTCGCCGGCCGGACCCTCGACGACATGGTTGCCGTTGACATCCTTCTTCGGATGGCCCGCCACTCCGTCAAGGTCGTAATTCACGGCATCCTGGCAGAGCAGGAACCAGTCGCGGAATCGGCGGAAATCGGACATATCGATATTGCCGTCTCCAACGCCCCCGTCGTGGTCGGCGTCTTCATCCAGAATTTCGGCGTCGCCGTGTTCCATACGCTGGTTCCCGTCCGCGGTCCCGTCGTCGATATCGCACATCATGCGCAGAAAACCGTCTCCCCCGCGGACACGGTCGAGGTCGACGACGCTCGCCCAGGCGTCTATCCGAGGCGCCGCCCCTCCCCCTGCCGAAAGCGCGTTGGCGGTGAGAACGTTCTTGACCTCCGTGAAGGTCAGATACGGTTCGATCACGTACAGGTATGCTGCGACGCCCGACACCACGGCAGCGGCGTATGATGTACCGTCTCGCGCGCGGTAGATCGACGACTCACTTGTCGTCCCCCAGACATCCGATCCCGGAGCGGAGAGATGCCCGCCGGTCGAAGACGACGGATAACGCGTCACATCGCCGTTGGCCGTGCCGGGACTGTCCATTACTCCCTCGACGACGAGGATGTTCTCTATACCCATCTCGATCGCCGCATAGCACATCGGGCTGTTGAACCGGGCTTGCTGAAGACCGAAGCCCCGCCCACTGTCGTTCCCCGCCGAAACGACGATCAGCGGAGACCGGATCGAGAGTGTGCTCAGGTTAAGCGTGTTGACGAGGACCCGGGCATTTTTGATAACAATGTTCTGGGCTATCATATCGGTATCGGAATCGATCGTGGCGTCGGCCCAGTTGTAACCTATGCTCATGTTGATCACGTCGGCGAATGGCACTCTGCCGTAATACAGCCCGCTGATGATCGCCTGTGCGGCGCTTGCCCTGCCCTGATAGGGATCGGTGCTGCCTCCCAGCTGGATACTACGACCGAACATGAGCACGTAGGGGCAGATGCCATCTATTCCCTTGCCGTTGTCGTATCCGGCCCCGATGATGCCGGCGATATGCGTGCCGTGCGGATCGGTGACGAAAGGACAGTAAAAGAGATTACCCATGTCGGGATGCGCGTAGTCGAAACCATTATCGATGATCAGCGCGGTCGAGGGGGGCCACTGTCCGACCGTCATCTTCTTTTCGACCGCATCGTTGAAGTTCCACATCTGCGGGACCCGGATGCGCTCCAGTCCCCAGTTAGCCCCGCCGGACGTGTTCTCCCAGGTCCAGGTGGAAGGATCGCCGTCGTTCGGGCCGGGGATCTCGTTCGGCCCGACGAGGATGTCCCTGACGGCCGTATTTACTACGGGATCCGAGTTCAGGTTCTCGATGACGTCGTCCATCTCCGAGTGAGTAGCGATCGGGAGCTTCAGGAAGAGCGTTCCCGGAGAGTTGCCCTCCTCCCCCGTGATGCCGCCGACTATCCTCGCGTCGATCGTGGCGAGGACGGCATTGGCCTGGCCGACCGTGGTGCCCAGCTCGAAGGCAATCATTATAGTGTTATGCGACGGATACATGCCCGGCAGTTCGGGATGGCCGTCGGAATAGGCGTTCTCGTCCGCAATAAACTCGAACGGCGGGATCGCTTCGTTGGCCGAATCTTCAGGGTCTCCCTCGAGGATCGACATGAATCCGGCATTCACGGTCGCCGACCCGTTTATTGAACCGTGCGTCGCCGTTATCGTCTGCGAGACGCTTCCCCCGCTCAGGACTATCTCACCGGAACCGGCACCGGAAGACAGAAGCAGGCTGTCGGGCGTTACCGATCCGTCAGATGATGTCATTACGACATAGCCGTTGAAAGAGGAGAAGGGACTCGTTCCCTCGCTGCCGACCGCCGTGACCGTTACGGTAAAGGTCTCGCCGATGGTCACGCTGTCGGGCAGGCTGATGCTGAATTTTGAAAGGATTTCGCTTCCGGGCTCTGTCGAACTGTCGCAGGACTGGATCATTGCCGATGCGGCCACGGTGAGGATCACGGCCGCCGCTAGAAGACACTTTTTCATACCTTCCTCCAGGACAGAATGTAGAGATCGATGAAATCTGTATTTATAGAATTTCCGCTTTAGAATCCGCAAAGATTATATACCCGGAACGGCTCTCATGTAAAGATTCATTTACATTGAGGCCTGCAGGCCGCGCGGGCTTGTTCGAAGGGGTCCCTGTGAATGGAGGAGGCTGCGCAACTCTCATCTCGGCACAGAAACCGGAGGCAGATCATAATG
>DAOVNN010000052.1 GCA_030630165.1 Candidatus Krumholzibacteriota bacterium | reverse complement strand
GTGCACAGCGTATCGGACACACCCGTGAGGGACGTCGATATCGGCAAGTACGTCACCGGAAACAAGAACTGATCCCCGTAAAAGATAAAAGCCCAGGACAATCATCCTCACGTGCGATGATCATCCCGGGCGCCATCCCTTAAGACTGCCGGTTCTAGAGTGTCCCGGGTTTTCCGATCTGTTTGAGCTTTCCGAAAGCGGTCCAGGTATAAGCGACCTTGTCGGACTTGGAATAAATGACGAATTCTACGGTCTTGCCATGTTTGAGGGCATTGCCGCTTCTCGCCAGGAATTCCTCTCCGTCCGTGACCGTGATCCAGCCTCTCGGCGCGAATACGTCGACTATAGCCGCTTCAGGGTCGATCAGCCTCAGAGCGTATACGTCGTTACCCGAAGCGGTCATCCTGACCCTCACCATGAATACGCCGTCTCCCATAGGAGTGACGCTCTTGGTGAACCCGGGCGCGGCTGCCATGACGGCCTGACCGGCTATCGCCATCAGCAGCAGGGCAGTGGAAACGACTATTGCTCTTCTCTTGAGTGCGGACATCTTGTTAACTCCCATTTGGTTACCAGAGTTGTTTAATTTAGAGAGTGAGCGAATACGCTCAAATTCTTGCCCTGCACATGCTTATTATAACATATCTGATAAATCCTGTCGAGGGGGTAAAATCTGATCTGGACAGGGAATTGATTGTTATTATGGCATGTAACTTTCACTGATATCAGCTGTACCCGGCCGCTGACTCGCCGCCGGAAGGGTCGAAACAGATATATCTATTAGCGTGAGGGACTTATATGAAGCGGAAGATTATGATCGTAGATGATGAGATGCATCTTGCAAGGATACTGCAGTTCACTCTGGAGCATGCAGGCTATGATGTCGTCACGGCGTTTGATGGGAAGGAAGCCCTTGATGCAATGGAAAAGGAAGTGCCGGACCTCGTTATTCTCGATCTGATGCTTCCCATTGTGGACGGATACAAGGTCTGTAACATCATGAAAAGTAGTGACAGGTTCAGGGATACTCCCGTCATCATCCTCTCCGCAAGAGATTTCGACAGGGAACCACTCGAAGAACCGCTGAACGCAGATCTCCTTATGGAGAAGCCGTTCAATACAGAACACCTTCTCAATGAAATAGCAAGACTTGTGGGATAGAGCCTAGACCGGCTGCATGAACAGCGCGTCATCGGTCCCTGTTCCGCCCGTCGTTTCGCTCGTACGGTCCTCGGAATCCGCACAGATCCGCTGTTTTTTATCACCGATCATCTTTTCGATACTGACTCTCGCCTCTTCAGCGCCCGGACCGGACAGGGAGGAGAGACTGGTCTCCAGCACCTCTATCTCATGCTTCTCCCTCGCTCGTGTTTCCTGCACAACGGTATTCCAGGCAGATTCGAACTCACCGAAAGGCCCGGTCTCTCTGGTTGCGGAGGTTTCTGGGTATCTGTTCCCGACAGCCTTCCTCAGGCCTGTCATGACGATGCCGAGAGAGACGAACATCTTCTTGGTGACCAGCCTCGAAAGGAACCAGAAAGAGGCGATGATGACTCCGACAAAACCTATCGTGTTGACCACGAGAAGTGATTTGAGTTTTGTGACGATCGGCGCCAGTTCCGGAAACTGCATGGCGACAGCCGTCCCGCTCGATACGAGACCGAAGTAGAATGAGATGCCGAATGCGAGCGCTACCGCACTGGAACTGAGCAGAATGAGTAATCCGGATCGCATCCTGATCCCGGAAGTCATTTCATCGGAATAAACGTAACCATCGGTCTTTTTGTCAGTAACAGACATTATAAACTCCCCCGTTATGGGTTCCTACCGGTTGAACGCACCGTTCCGACAAAGAATTATCAATAAATGTGCCAGAACAGGCCTAACGGGGGGTCAGGAAGAATTCAATGGCCTCTTTCAATTCTTCCATATCGATAGTGGTATCTGTACAGGGTCCTTCCGGCCTGGTGTTCGGAATGCCTATGACGGGGATCTTCGGCGCGACATCCTGGATTCCGGCGATGAGGTCGCGCTCGCACGCCACCGCAACGATAGCTCCAGGAGAAGTGTTCCGTATGATCTTTCTCGCCTCGGTCCCGCCCGGAGCGGTGTGGAGCCTTACATTATCGTACCCCGAACAGATCTCTTTCGCCTTCGAACGAATATCGGCGCGCAGACATCTGGGGAAAAGGACGAGAACCGGGCCGGGACCCTTGCCCGGGCCGGCCAGTTTGTTGGCCACACGGATGAACGAATGGCTCAGCCTGTCTTTTGATATCCCTACAGAAGATGCCAGTCTGGTGACGAAGGGCAGCATCAGGAAAAAGAGCCTGCTCCCGTGAGTGAGACACACATTCATATATCGCTTGTTCCATATCACGGCCGTGACGAGCAGGACATACCAGACAATGAGGGAAAGAGCCGCGGCGCCGAGAATACAGGTTATCACCAGCGCCCAGATGCTGCCGAAGGATTCAAAGCGGGGGAGTACGAGATACCAGAACAACAGGACGATCACGATGAAAAGCGCGAGTACGACGAGGGACAGGTAGAGGAACGTACTCCGGCTCTCAGACGTGTCCTTCTCAGGAGGCCTGCCGTCCCAGTCGAGCCACTCGTCACCCAGGACCCTCTTCTTTTTATCATCACTCATCAGTATTTCCACCCGTGAATAACCTTTTCAGAATGTACCGGAATAGGTTTTAATCTTCAATAGGATTAACAGATATGAAAAACGCGAATACATATGGAGCACTGACCCTCGGGGTGGTATCGATATCTTTCGCCGCCGTGTTCATCAGGCTCGCTGACGGGCCGGCTGCGTCGGTCGCCGCGCTTCGGCTCCTCTTTGCTGCGTTGATGCTCCTGCCGTTTGTAATATTCTCTCCAGGAACCAGAAATGCGATCGTTTCGCTCCGGCGAGGAGAAAAAGGACTCCTCGTCCTGTCGGGGTTCTTTCTCGCGATGCATTTTCTTTCCTGGATAGCATCGCTTTCCTTTACAGGGATCACGAGCAGTATCGTGTTCGTGACTACGAGTCCTATATTCATCGAGCTCTACTCCGTCACAGTAAGGAAGGAGAGGACTTCCGCCAGGGTCTGGATCGGAATCGGACTGGCGCTGGCAGGTAGTGTGATTCTCGGAGGAGGCAATATCGCTGCTGGAGGGGAGAGCTGGAAGGGTGATCTGCTGGCTGTCGCTGGAGCGGCTTCGATAGCCGGCTATTTTATCGTCGGAAGCGGGCTGCGGCCAAAGCTCCCGCTGCTGGCCTACATATTTCCCGTCTACAGTACGGCCGCAGTCCTACTCTTTATCACGGCGCCACTTCTGGGAGCCGGCCTTGCGGGGCACCCGGGAAGGCTGTATTTCTACTGCTTTATAATGGCGCTCGTCTGCCAGGTGACCGGCCACTCGCTGCTCAACTGGGCACTGCGAAGGATGAAAACGACTCTTGTGGCGATGTCTACACTCGGAGAGCCTGTTGGCACTGCTATGCTCGCGTGGCTCATCCTCGGAGAAACACCTGTGCCTACCGAGATCCTGGGAGGAGTGGTGATCCTTGCCGGTGTCTTTGTCGTGCTGACCGGAGATCCGCTTCGCGTCAGAGAGTGATGAGAATATCCCTGACCTCGTTGGCCAGTTCTTCGTCTCCCTGCCACTTGTCAAGAAATTGCTCGAACGAACGCCTCGCCTTGCTGCGCTCGCCGAGTCGCATATACGAATGACCAAGATAGTAGAGGGTCCTGTACGGCGCTTTTCCCGTTGCCTGGAGTTTCTCGAGCACTGATTCGGCTTCCTCGAACTTCCTCGTTCGGAGATATATCATCGCGATGCCGAGAGGGATCTCAGGGTCATCCGGCGAAAGGGCCCGGGCACTCTTCCACGCCTCCATTGAGTCTTCGAGGTGATCGAGCTCGTATTCAGTCCTTGCAAGGCCGACCCACGCTTCGCTGCTGGATTCATCCCTGTAAAGAGCTAGACGGTAGTATTCCTTCGCGTCCTTGAAATCATCCGTCTCGTAAGAGGCAATGCCGAGGTTGAGGAAGAGATCGCTTCCCGACTTGCCGGCGTCCCTCGCTGTCAGCAGCGTCAGAATGGCATCCTTATACATGTGTCTCGCGTTCATCACCTTGCCCAGCAGAAGAAGGTAATCTGGTTCCGTGTTGAGCCACGCCCGCATTGAGATAAGCTGCGCGTAGGCAGCCTGATGATTCTGCTGCATATAATAGGATTCGGCGAGGACGAGGTTGGCGCGAGAGTCGTACGGAGCATAGCGCAATGCGTCCGTCGCGTATTTTTCGGCTGTGTTGTAGAGATCCTGCTCCAGCGCGATCGTGGCAAGTCCGGCATAAGGGGGGTGGAAGTTGAATTTCAGGTTGATTGAAAACCTGTAAGCCTTTTTTGCCTCTGAATACTTGCCCTGCATCTCGAGAGAACGTCCAAGCCCGTACTGAAGCCTGTAGTCATCGCTCTTTATCTTTGCCGCGGCCCTGAGGTTTCTTTCCGCCCCGGTAAAATCCTCCCGTTCGAGAAGGGCCATGCCGAGATTGTATCTCGTGTCAGGATCGGAAGGATTGATCTCGGCTGATTTCTGCCAGTAGCCGATAGCTCCATCCAGATCGTCCCTTTCAGCAGCTTCGACTCCGAGGTTATAGTATTTCAGAGCGGAATCTCTGCAGGAAACGGATATAGCCAGCACGAGGCACACAGTGACGATTGAAATCCTTTTCATCCTCATTCCTTTCGACTCATTCAGGAGGGGTTCGAAGCGGATTATAGCGCTAACCCGCTCAAAACTCATCAATAATCATTTATCAGCCCTGAAACAGGAAAAAGACATCGGAATTCCTGATTAATCAACTAATTAAAATATAGTTGACTTTTTACTTTTCTATAGTAGACTTTTTTTGTCAAGAATTGCTGTTTTTTTTTGCCCTTCAACGATTCAGGAGTCAGGAAATCCTGCGAGGTTGGTTGTTAAATGCTTGAAAGAGAAGTGGTTTACGAGTCTGTGCTGGATCACGACTTTCTCGATGAGATCTATTCGCTTCCCGGCGGACATGAGATAAAGAAGTGCATCCAGTGCGGGACGTGCAGCGGTTCGTGCCCGCAGGGCGCCGTCATGGATTACGCTCCGAGGAAGATATTTTCTCTCATCAGAGCCGGATTCAGGGACGAAGTGCTCGAGTCGAACACCATATGGTACTGTTCGTCCTGCTACACCTGCGCTGTCAGGTGTCCCAAGGAGATCAAGATCACCGACGTCATGTACGCTCTCAAGCGCATCGCGATCAAGGAAGGCAAGGCGAAGGCAGGCAGGAAGGCGGCAGTTCTTTCCAAGACATTCATGAATATGGTGAACAAGTACGGGCGAAATCACGAGACAGAGCTTATGACCCGTTACATCCTCACGGCTGATCCGTTCAGCGCGTTCAATTTCATGCCCCAGGGATGGAGGCTCTTCTCCAACGGCAGGCTTCCGATAATGCCGCACAAGATAAAGAATATCGAACAGTTGAGAAAGATCCTGAAAAAGGTCGAAGAGCTCGGGGAGATATAGATGAAATACACGTATTATCCTGGATGCTCGGTCAAGGCGACGGCGAACCTCTACCAGGAATCGATCGACTCGGTGATGCCCTCTTTCGGTGTCGAGCTCGAAGAGCTCGAAGACTGGAACTGCTGCGGCGCCACGGCGTATATGTCGGTCAAGGAGCTTATGAGCTTCGCTATCTCGGCCCGCAACCTCGCGATGGCCGAGAAGTTTCACAGGGATGTCGTCACGCCGTGCAGCGCATGCTACCTGGTCCTCAACAAGACCAACCATTATTTCAACGATTATCCGGACATGAGGAAGAAACTGGGGATCGCTCTCGAGGCAGGCGGCCTGAGCTACAGTGGAAACATCCGGGTCCGTCATCTTCTCGACGTGATGGTCAACGACGTTGGATTCGAAAAGATATCCGAGGCGGCCACGAGTAAGCTGGAAGGCCTTAACATCGCGCCTTATTACGGGTGTCAGATAGTCAGGCCGTTTTATTACGGGTGCGGCGCCTGCTCAGACAGCGAGGACGCATTCGATGATCCCGACGATCCGATCTGCATGGACAGGCTGATAGAGGCCACGGGCGCTACATCCGTCAAGTACTCGATGAAGACGAAGTGCTGCGGATCCTCGCTTATGGGCACGGAGGAGAAGCAGGCGCTGAAGCTCTGCCGCGGGCTCCTCGCCGATGCCGAGAACAATGGTGCTCACTGTATCGTGACGATCTGCCCACTGTGTCAGATGAATCTCGACATATACCAGCCGAAGGTGAACAGCCTCTTCGGTACGAAATTCAATATACCTGTCATCTACTTCACGCAGCTCATCGGGCTGGCGATGGGGAAGAAGCCTGAAGAGCTCGGGCTGAACAAGCTCGCCGTCAAGATGACCGAGCCGATGAAACAGATACTACAGGGAGCGTGATATGTCTGAACGTATTGGTGTATACGTCTGCCACTGCGGCACCAACATCGCCGGCAAGGTAGACATCGACAAGGTGGTCGAGTTCGCCAAAGGGCTCGATGACGTCACGCTCGTGAGGGAATACAAGTTCATGTGTTCCGATCCCGGGCAGTCGCTCATCCAGAAGGATATCGAGGACGGACTGATCAACAGGGTAGTTGTAGCTTCCTGCTCGCCTCTGATGCATGAGAAGACATTCAGAAACGTCTGCACACGCGGCGGCCTGAACGAATACCTGTTTGCGATGGCAAATATCCGGGAGCAGTGTTCATGGGTGCATGTCGATGAAGCCCAGACTACCGAGAAGGCGAAGGACCTTATCGAGGCCTCCGTCCGCAGGGTGGCCCTTCAGGTACCGCTGACGAAGAGGGAAGTCCCGATCAATCCGCAGACCCTGGTGATCGGCGGCGGGATCGCCGGCATCCAGGCTGCTCTTGATCTGGCTGATGCCGGCAAGAAAGTGATCCTGATCGAGAAGGAACCCTCTATCGGCGGTCACATGGCAAAGTTCGACAAGACCTTCCCTACGCTTGACTGCTCCGCCTGTATCCTGACGCCTAAGATGGTCTCGGTCGGCCAGCACGAGAATATCGAGCTTCTCTCATGGTCGGAGGTAGAGGATATCAGCGGCTATGTCGGGAACTTCAATATCAAGATACGCAAGAAGGCGCGGTATGTAGACGCCGAACTCTGCAACGGCTGCGGCGCCTGCTGGGAGAAGTGCCCGGGTACTCGCGTTCCCCGCAAGGGCAACGTACATGAGAAACTCTCGCTCGGCCCCACGACATCGATATACATGCCCTTCATGCAGGCCGTTCCAGCCATCCCGGTCATCGATACCGAAACATGCATCCGCTTCAAGAACGGCAAGTGCGGTATCTGCGCCGCGGTCTGTGAGCGCAACGCGATCAAATACGACATGGAGGATGAGATAGTGGAGTTCGAGGTCGGGAACATCATCCTGGCGACCGGATTCCAGACCTTCGATCCCGAACCTGTCAAACGTTACGGTTACGGAAGATTCGACAACGTGATGACCGCGATCGAGTTCGAGATAATGAACTGTGCTTCGGGGAATACCGGTGGAAAGATACTGATGGCCGATGGTAAAGAGCCCAAGTCGATCGGGATCGTCCACTGCGTGGGCAGCCGCGACAAGCATTACAACGAGTACTGCTCGAGAGTCTGCTGCATGTACGCGCTGAAGTATTCCCATCTTATAAAGGAAAAGATCGACGCCGAGGTATACGAGTTTTACATAGACCTCCGTTGCTTCGGCAAGGGATACGAGGAGTTCTACGACAGGCTGCTCGGTGAGGACGTCAGGTTCGTCCGCGGCAAGGTCGCAGAGGTGACCGAGGTCCCGATCGAGGAAGCGGAGAAGGGTAAGCTCGTAGTCGAAGTAGAGGACACACTGGTCGGAATGGTCAGGAGGATCCCACTCGACATGGTAGTACTCTGCACCGGCCTCGAGGCGCACGAGAGCCTTCCCGATGTCGCCGGCCTATGCAGCGTCAGCATCGGCAAGGACGGATTCGTCATCGAGAAGCATCCGAAGCTAGGTCCCGTGGCAACAGCGACAGACGGCGTATTCATCGCCGGTTGCTGCCAGTCGCCGAAGGACATCCCCGATACTGTCGCGCAGGCATCTGCAGCTTCGAGCGCTGTCCTTTCGATGATAACGAGGGAGAAGATAGAGATCGAGTCGGCTACTGCCTCGGTCGATGAGGACAAGTGTTCCGGCTGCAAGCTCTGCAACTCGCTCTGCCCGTACCTTGCGATCAAGTACGACGAGGAAAAGGGCGTGTCGGTAGTGAACGAGGCTCTCTGCAAGGGATGCGGCACCTGTGCCGCCGGCTGCCCGAGCAACGCGATCTCCGCCAAGCATTTCGAAGACAGACAGATCTTCGCCGAGATAAAGGGTATCCTCTCGGCGTGATGATGAAGATAAATACTGAAGGGATGTCGAGATGACTTTCGAACCGAAGATAGTCGGTTTCCTCTGCAACTGGTGCTCCTACACAGGAGCTGACCTGGCGGGGACGGCGAGGATCAAGTACGCCCCGAACATCAGGTCGGTCAGGGTGATGTGCAGCGGCAGGATCGAACCGACATTTATCATCAAGGCCCTGTTCGAGGGCGCAGACGGCGTGCTCATCGCCGGGTGTCACCCCGGAGACTGCCACTACCAGGAGGGCAACTACAAGGCCCTGCGAAGGCACAGGCTGCTTCAGCGAATACTTCCCGAGTACGGGGTGGAGCCGGAGCGCGTGAGGCTCGAATGGATCGCTGCTTCGGAAGGGGAGAGGTTCGCGACGATAGTCAATGAATTTACAGAGCAGATACGCGAACTCGGCCCCCTCGGAGTGAAGGAATCGCTTGCCGAAGCGATGAAAGACGATATCGATCATCATGAAGAGCATATAGAAGAAAGCGGTGCGGCAAATGAAGCTTAAAGGCGGAATTTACTGGGGATCCGGCTGCGGCGGATGCGATGTCGCCGTACTCGATATCCACGAGAAGATCCTCGACGTCGCCGAGAAGGTGGACTTTCTCTTCTGGCCCATCGCACTCGACTTCAAATATGATGACGTCAGGGCCATGGATGATGGGGAATTCGACCTGGTCCTCTATAACGGAGCCATAAGAAACTCCGAGAACGAGGAGATCGCGAAGCTCCTGAGGCGAAAGACCAAGACTCTCGTGGCTCTTGGAGCCTGCGCCCACATCGGGGGACTGCCCAGCCTGGCTAACTATCATACGAAACAATCGATGTTCGATCGTGTCTACTCGGAGACCGAATCGACTGATAACCCGGATGGCACAGTTCCGCTGGAGAAGTCGATTGTGGACGGAAACGGTCTTGAGCTTCCGCGGTTCTATAATACGGTCAAGACGCTCGACCAGGTCGTCGACGTAGACTACTATCTCCCCGGCTGTCCTCCCGTACCGCAGCAGATTGTCAACGCCCTGACCGCGGTCTTCAACGGCGAACTGCCGCCGAAGGGCTCGATCATCGGCGCCGGAACGAGGACGCTCTGCGACGAGTGTCCGAGGGAGAAGGAAGAAAAGGAGATCAGCGAGATCAAGAGGCCGCTCAACATGATCCCGGATCCAGAAAAATGCCTGCTCGAACAGGGACTTATCTGTCTCGGGCCGGTAACGAGAGAGGGATGCGGCGCCAGATGCATCAACTCCGGCGTGCCATGCAGGGGATGTTACGGTCCCCTGGAAGAGGTACATGACCAGGGAATCAGGATGATCAGCGCGCTCGCTTCGGTCCTGGGACCGAAGGAGGAAAAAGAGATCGACGCGGTGCTTGACGGCATCGTCGATCCCTTGAGGACTTTTCACAGGTTCAGCACAGCCGCATCGATCCTCAGGAGGAAAATGATATGAGGCGCGTGGAGATAGATCCCATCAGCAGACTTGAAGGACACGGCAAGATCAGCCTGTTCATCAATGATGACGGTTCGGTCGAGAACGCATATATGCAGATCCCGGAACTCAGGGGATTCGAGAAGTTCGTAGAGGGACTGCCCGTCGAGGAGATACCAAGGATCATGCCGAGGATCTGCGGCGTATGTCCGGCGGCTCATCACATGGCTGCGGGAAAGGCCGTCGACAACGTATTTTCAGCCGACATCCCGAGTGTCGCCAAGAAACTCCGTGAGCTCTATTACATGGCTCACTTCATACACAGTCACGCTGCTCATTTTTATGCCCTGGCTGCGCCTGATTTCGTTCTCGGCCCCGACGCTCCGAAGGCACAGAGAAATGTGCTCGGACTGATCGCCAAGGTCGGGCTCGAGCTCGGCAGCGAGGTCCTGAGGCAGAGAGCGATCTCTCAGGAGATCCAGATTATGGTCGGCGGAAGGGCCACGCATCCCGTCTGGAACATACCCGGCGGTGTTACGAGAGCCCTCGACCCGGAGCACGCCGAGAAGATCAAGGGACTGGCCGATGAACAGCTCGGTTTCGCAGAGCTGAGTCTGAAGCTCTTCAACGATCTGGTCCTCGCCAACGAGACTTACCTCGATCTGATCATGGGCGGAGTATTCGAGCAGGTCACCAACTACATGGGCCTGGTCGACGAGAACAACAAGGTCAATTTCTACCACGGACAGGTCCGCGTCGTGGATGTCGAGGGAAAGGAGCTCTTAAGGTACTCCGAGCCTGATTACCTCGATCATATAGCGGAGCATGTCGAGGACTGGTCATATCTGAAGTTCCCCTACCTCAAGAGCAGGGGATGGATGGGATTCGTCGAGGGCGCCGAAACGTCACTCTACCAGGCAAATCCTCTGCCGCGCTTCAACGCCGCCGACGGCATGGCTACTCCGAAGGCTCAGGCCGAGTATGATAAGATGTTCGATACGGTCGGCGGAAAGCCGTGTCACAAGCTGATGGTCAACCACTGGGCCCGACTTATCGAGATGGTATACGCGGCCGAGAGGATGCAGGAGCTGATCAACGATCCCGAGATCACCGATCCCAATGTGAGGATCATTCCTTCGACTACGCCGACTGAAGGCGTGGGTATCGTCGAGGCTCCGCGCGGAACCCTGACGCATCACTATTGGACCGACGAGAACGGGATCGTGACAAAGGCAAACCTTATAGTCGGAACGACAAATAACAACGCCTCAATCAATATGGCAGTCAAAAAGGCAGCCCAGAACCTGATAAAGCCGGGTGGAGAGGTGACCGAAGGCCTGCTCAACATGGTCGAGATGGCCTTCCGCCTGTACGATCCGTGCTTCAGCTGCGCGACGCACAGTCTTCCCGGACAGATGCCTCTCAAGGTTGAGATACGTGATCTCGACGGTGAGATACTCAACGAGGTATCGAGGTAGCGCATCCGATGAAAACCGTTATAATCGGGCTTGGCAATACCGTCCTGAGCGATGACGGCGCGGGGGTTTTTGTTGCCCGAATGCTGTCAGGCAGGTTCGAATCCGACAACATATCCGTCATAGAGACGGAGAGCGCCGGGATGAACCTAATGGAGATGCTGGGCGGATACGACAGGGCCTTCCTGATCGACGCGATCCTCCTGAACCGCGAGGATCCGGGCACCGTATTTCGCCTCAGGGCCGATGACCTGCAGATCAC
>DAOVNN010000246.1 GCA_030630165.1 Candidatus Krumholzibacteriota bacterium | reverse complement strand
TATTGACCAGATGAAAGAGGCCGGGGAAAAATCAACGGCCTCCCGGATGTCGTACATCGTCTCGATGAGAAACAAATCGACGCCGCCCTTCTCGAGGGCCGCTGCCTGTCCGAGGAAGGCCTTTCTCGCGGCATCAACGCTCAGCGTCCCCATCGGCGGGAAAAATCCTCCCGTCGGGCCGATGTCGCCGGCAAGAAACCTGCCGTCAAGCATGAACTCGTCGATTGCCTGCCTCGCTATCTCGGCGGCCTTCCTGTTCAACGCCGCCGTATCAGGCGCTCCGCCGCGGCACGAGGCCGCAAGCTTGATCGAGGTAGCGCCGAACGTGTTCGTCTGGATGACGTCCGCGCCTGCCCCGAGATACTTCGTATGTATATCGGCCAGCACCCCGGGGTGCTTGATGCTCCACTCGTCGGGCGCTTCGCCCTCGCCGAGGCCGGCCGCTATGAGCATGCTGCCCAGGCCACCGTCGAAGAGCAGCACCTTTTCTTTCAATGCTTCGAGAAAACCGCTCATCACTGTCCTTTTGCAAGAGCCACGGCAGCGACCGCGTCTCCGGCGTACCCGTCCGCTCCGATCTCCGAGGCCCACTCTGAGCTGCAGGGCGCTCCGCCGACCATCACCTTGATATTGCCGAGTGATTTCGCGGCGAGCTGCTCGATGACCTTCTTCTGTCCCGGCATCGTAGTCGTGAGCAGGGCCGATATGGCTATCCAGTCGGCGCTCGTTTTTTCGGCCGTCTCGACGAACTTCGCCACGGGTACGTCCGCGCCGAGGTCGGTGACCTGGAATCCGTTAGCAGCGAGCATCGTCGCGACGAGCGTCTTGCCGATGTCGTGGATATCGCCCTCTATCGTTCCGATAACGACATGGCCGAGACTTTTCTGCCCGCCTTTACCTCCCTCGAGAGAGGGCTGCAGGACGTCCATCGCCTTCTTCATCGCGTCGGCGCCGATAACGAGCTCGGGAAGGAAGAGCTCTCCTTCTTCCCAGAGCCTGCCGACCTCGCGTATCCCTGAAACGAAGCCGTTCTCGATCACCTCGAGGACGTCCATCCCCTTCTCCAGAGCCAGCTTCGCCAGTTCTGCCGACTTTTCGGCATCGCCATCGATGATCGACTGCCTGCAGCTTTCCAGGTGTTCTTTCATCCAGGGTCCTCCGCCCTTACAATATAGACTTCAGGTATGCGCGTAGATTGTGGAGTATATCAGATTCGACGTGATGACAAGCAAAAAAAGGGAAAGCCCGGGGCATATACTCACTCCGGGCTCCCGGCGACGAAACTTAAGGGGGTACGGCCGGGCACCCCGGTAATCTCCTCAGAAAACCTTACCCCCTAGAAGGCCGACCAGACTCTTCGGAGGTGGTACCCGGCCAAAAACTCAGTTTGTCGCATACTTCTTCTGTATCTCAAACTGCGGGACGATGTCGACAGGCAGGCGCGCCTTCCTGAGCTTGAGCAGCGATGCCTCTACATCAGCGTCCATAATTCCATACTTATCAAGAAGGCCCTTCGCGGCTTCGTAGTCACCGAGGGCCTGGATCATCAGGATCTTCGCTGAAAGATCCTTCACCGCGCCGTGCATCTTCTCCGTATCAACGGACCATTTCCCGCTCCCCGTGTCATAGGAGTAGGCTCCGTTCTCTCTCATGTAGTTGAAGATAATCATGTTCGCCCTTCCGTGCGCAGACTCTGCGCCGAAACGGACGGAGCGGAAGAAACCGGCGAGAAACGTGACCGCCACGTCCTTTTCGAGCTCGCGGTCGAAGAACCCCTCTTTAATAAGATAATAAATATTGTACTCTCCCACAATATCAGCTTTCGCTTCTTCGATAGAAGAATGTGTCTCCTTCAGGGCCTTCTGCGCTGTCGTTTCCGTGCCGTCAGCGAGGGTGATCCTGCCCGGCCCGAGGCCGTGCGAGAACTCGTGCAGTAAAATGTGGTTGTAGTAGGCATCAAAGGTCACGTGCTTCAGCTGGTCATCGGCGATGAGATGCTTCGCTATCGGCATAAGGATCTTGTCGAACTTCGCGTGGATAATATTGCGGAGCATGACTTTCTTGCTTCCCTTCGCCTCCTGTACCCTCTCGTCGTTGGGAAGGTTGAAAGCGAGGGTCTGCACGCCGGCCTTCGTATCGCCGCCAGTGTAGACGACGTCGACGACCGATATCGGCGACTCGCTGCCCCGGTTGAGGTTCTTGTGCTCGTCGGGAATGGGGAGGTTGTTCTCCATCTTGACGAGATAACCTTTCAGTCCATCGAGACGTACGCTCTCCTTCGGATCGCGGATACATACGAAGGCCTCGAACGCGGCCTTGTAGTTAAAGAGGTTGTCCTCGTAGACCTCATACGGGCCAATTGTGACGTCGATCAGGTTGTCGCGCACGTCCATCCAGTCCATGTCGCTCTGGAAATAATCATTCGATGCGAAGGCATCAGCGCGCGAGCGCAGGAACTTCGCCAGCGACTCACTGGCCGTCTGGTCGGCGGCGAGGCGCATGTACCCGGCCGCCTCGTCGAGAAGCTTCTTGTGCTCGGTCGAGTAGGGAATGGCCACAAGCTGGCCCGGCTTCTCTCCTCGCCTGATCACGGTGAATGTCCCCTCGAATGCCTCCCGGTCCGCGGGGTGCGCAGCAATCCAGTCCTCGAACTCCTGCTTCGTCATGTCCGTCGGGTAGAACTCCGCTCCGTCCGGCTTGAGTATCTTGCCGATAAACGGCTCGTTCTCGTTAATCCGGTCCCACGGACCGAAATTAATGTTGAAGAATTTCAGCTCCTTCATCTTGTCCCTGGAGTTCAGCGCCTTGCGCAGCTCGACGTTGCCCTTCCAGACCTGCCTGAGGAAGAGCTCGTCCATAACGACGCCCGCCCTGTACAGGTTCTCAAGCGCGGCGATCTCGTTCTTGTCGAGCAGATCCCATGGCACTGTGATCTTCACCGGCGCATAGACGGCAAGTCTCTGCTCTATGGTCTTCTCTCTCCCTTCCTGTGCAGACACAATATCTCCTCCCGTGGCAACGACAGCCAGGCAGACAGCCATCAGAACAATCCTCTTCATACTGTTCCTCCTCGAGTAAAAGACAGGTAAATATACACTGGCAGCCCGGCGATTATCGCAGAAAAAAGCTCTCCAATCAAGCGGGAGTGTCTGCGGGCCCCCTTTCGCCTTGACCGTGCGGGCGGGCCGGTGATAGCGTGAACCGGTCCGCAACACCACCTGAAAACGAAAGGGGCAAGGCATGCTCAAGGATATCTACGAAAAGATCGACGGTTACACGGCAGGAATGATCGACCTGCAGACAAAACTGACCGCGATCCCGGCCCTCGGGCCGGAGAACGACGGCGTCGGCGAGAAGGAGAAGGCCGATTTCCTCGAGAAATGGATGGCCGACGAGATCGGATTCGACTCGGTCGATCATTACGACGCTCCCGACGACAGGGTGCCGGCCGGCATAAGGCCGAACATCGTCGCCATCATGAAGGGCGCTTCGAGCGACAGAAAGGTCTGGATCATGGGCCACATCGACGTCGTTCCGCCCGGTGACCTCGAGAAGTGGGACACAAACCCCTGGGAAGTCGTTGAGAAGGACGGAAAGCTCTACGGACGCGGCACCGAGGACGATCAGCACGGTATCGTCACCCCCCTCTTCGCCCTCAAGGCGATCAAGGAGCTCGGAGGAACGCTCCCCTACGATGTCGGAGTGGTGATCGTCTCCGCGGAGGAGACCGGCAGCGAGCACGGGATCGAATACCTGCTCAAGAACAGCGACCTGTTCAGCGAGAACGACTACATCATCGTCCCCGACGCGGGAGAGCCCGACGGAGCGATGATTGAGGTGGCGGAGAAGTCGATATACTGGCTGAAGGTCGAGACGACAGGCAAGCAGTGCCACGCCTCGACACCGGCCGCGGGGGTCAATGCCCACTACGCCGGCGCTCATCTTATTACGAGGCTGCACGCGCTTCACGAGATCTTCCCGACGGTCGACGAGGTCTTTGATCCGCCTATCAGCACATTCCAGGCGACGAAGAAGGAAGCGAACGTCCCCAACATCAATACGATCCCCGGTGACGACATCTTCTATCTCGACATGAGGATCCTTCCCGGTATCGACCTCGCCGAAGTCGACGCCGAGATCAGGAAGATCTGCGACGGGGTGGAGAAGGAATTCGACGTGAAGATCACCCTCTCTTCCGCCCAGAAGGAGGAGGCAGCTCCGGCGACGCCCGCCGATGCGAAGGTAGTAAAAGCTCTCGCGGCCGCAATCAAGGATGTATATAAAATCGAAGCCAGGCCGATGGGAATCGGCGGCGGCACGGTGGCAGCCTTTTTCAGACGCGCGGGCCTCCCGGCGGTCGTCTGGTCAAAGATCGACGACACCTGCCACCAGCCGAACGAGTATACCACCGTGGAGAATATGGTCGGCGACACGAAGGTCTTCGCCAATCTCTTCATGCAGGAGGGATAACGGCAGGCGGATATTTTCATCGAGGGGCCGGTATCAATGCCGGCCCTTTTTTATGAAAGAACGAGCAGGCGCAGCTCGCACATCTCGCGGATCGCCCAGCGCAGCCCCTCGCGCCCCGCGCCCGACTCCTTGACGCCACCGTACGGCATCCGGTCGACCCTGAAAGTGGGGAAATCGCCCGCTATCACGCC
>DAOVNN010000028.1 GCA_030630165.1 Candidatus Krumholzibacteriota bacterium | reverse complement strand
GCTTGCCGGGATTCTCCGAGTCGATGCATACGACCATCCCGGGGCGGATCTCTTCGAACCCGCGCACGTCGAAGGGCTCGGCTATATCGGCCCCGCTGGTGAGTTTCAGCACTCCGGTCTTCACGGTGCCCGAGACGTGCAGCATCTCATCCGGTGCGCTCGTGCCTATACCGACATAGCCTGTAGTAGCGTGGATCGTCATCCTCCTTGCCATGCCTGGTTTGTGGTATCATCTGAAAGGAAGATGATTCTGATCAGGTGATCTCAGAGATTTCCTCTGAATTCGATCGTGGTGCCCGTTTCCGGGGAATTGTCTGTCCTCAGAGAACCGCCGATCCGTTCGGCGCGTTCCTTCATGTTCCTCAAGCCGTTTCCATCCTGCACGGTATCAGTGTCGAATCCCTTCCCGTTGTCGACAAGCTGCATGACGAGTTTCTTCCCCGACAGCTCGACATTCAGGGATATCCCGGTGGCTCCGCTGTATTTCAGGCTGTTGTTCAATGCTTCCTTGAAGATCAGGAAGAGGTTCTGGCGGTATTCCATGCTCAGTCTGACATTTTTAAGTGATCCCAGATTCTGAGTAGTGAAATTTATGTCTCCGGCATGCAGAGTCTCCTTGAATGAATCTCCGAGCCTCGAGATCAGATCGAACAGAGAATCACGGCGGGGATTAATGAGCCAGACGATATCGCTCATGCTGTCGATCAGGTGGCGGGAAGTCGTTCCGATACGGTCTATCTCCGAAATGATCATTTCCCTCGAGGAGGAGGGGAGTTTTCTTGATATGACCTCGCCCATGATCGATATCTCGGTCAGTCCCGCGCCTATATCGTCATGAAGATCCGCCGCTATCTTGCTCCTCAAGCGTTCGATAGCGAGCAACTGCCTTACCCGGTATGTGACCAGTCCCGCGATACTCCCGGCAGCTGCGAGGATTACAAGCGCGATGAACCACCACGTCTTCCAGAAGGGAGGAGTGACGATGATTCTGATCGACGCGATCTCATCGCTCCAGACCCCGTCTCCGTTGGTGCCCTTGACCTTGAAGACGTATCTGCCCGCATCAATGTGTGTGTAACCGGCAAAACGCCTCGTGCCTGCGTTCGTCCAGTCCCTGTCGAGCCCTTCGAGGATATAGGCATATCTATTCCTGTCCGGTTTTGAATAGTCGAGTGAGGCGAACTCGAATGAGAAATAGTTGTCCTTGTAGGAAAGCGTGATTTCTTCCGTGCTGGAGATGGATCGCTCCAGTTCTGTCGGTTCGTCGAAAATGTTGAATCCGGTCAATATTATCGGGGGGTCGTAGGAACTGTCGCTGAGACTGTCCGGATGGAACTCGGTGGCGCCGTCTACACCTCCGAATATGAAGGTACCCTCTGCAGTGCTGCAGAAAGTCCCGGTGTTGAATTCGTTGCCGTGAAGGCCGTCGCGTCTATCGAAGTTCTTGAAGGTCTCTGTCTTCGGGTCGAGACGTGACAACCCGAAATTGGTACTGAGCCAGAGATTGCCCACGGAGTCCTCCAGTATTCCGTAGATCACGTCGTTAGGGAGGCCGTTCTTCATGAAATACCGTGTGAATACAGGGTCACTGCGGTTCTCATTCCGCAGCTTTGAGAGGCCGTGCATCGTTCCGATCCAGATATCCCCGCTGCGTGCCTCATGCATGGAAAGGATGTAGCTGTTACTCAGAGATCCTGGATCCGCGGGATCATGGTGCAGCCGGGTGATATCGGCGATCGAGATACCGGATGGATCCCTTGTAAACTCGATCATGTCGAGGCCGTTTCTGGTCGCAAGCCAGTAGGTGCCTTTGCTGTCCTGAATGATCGATTGGGTATAGTCGTGACTGATGCTGAGTGGATTATCAGGATCGTGGGTGAAGTGTGTGAAGGTGTCGGTTGCCGGATCGTAATGATCGAGTCCTCCGTCGACCAGGCAGAACCAGATATCTCCACGTTCGTCCCTGCATATCGAACGGACATCGTCGTCGCCGAGAGAATTGGGGTTTTCAGGGTCATGGACCAGTCTCAGGCGGATTTCACCCGACTCGTCGAACCTGTACACACCCGTATTGCAGGAAGTAAGCCAGAGCCCGCCCGCGTTGTCCCAGAGTATGCTTCGGATATATCCTGATGATCCGTCATGTCGTCTCTTCGGAACATCGGTGAAAACATCGTATTTGCCGGTGTTCCTTTTGAAGCGGTTCAGATCACCCGAATTTGTTCCGAACCAGATATCGCCGCCGGAGCCCTCGGCGATTGACCAGATGATCCGGTCGCTCAGACTGTTCGGGTCCGCCGGATCGTGGCGGTAGTGGCGGAAACGGTCCGTTCCGGGATCGTGAATGTTCAATCCCCCGCCGAATGTACCCAGCCAGAGCAATCCGCTCCTGTCCTCGAATATTACCCTTATACTGTTATTACTGAGACTTTGAGGGTCAGCCGGATCGTTGATATATGAAGTGAAATATTGATTTTTCCGATTGAGAAGACACAACCCGCCACTTGTCGTCGCGATATAAAGGCGCCCATGGCTATCCTCATAAACTTTGCGTAGATTGTTGCCACTGATACTACCGGCGATTCCGTCCTCATGTACGTAATTGACGAACTGCAGCGACCGTGGATCGAAACTGGACAATCCTCCTTTAGTGGATATCCAGAGTTTTCCGGACCGGTCCATGAAGATATGTCTGACATTGTTGTGTACCAGCGAGGTGGAACCTGTTCCGTCAGCGCTGAAATGCGTGAACTTTCCCTTACCAGTGTCGAATCGGCTGAATCCCATGTTGGTTGCAATCCACAAGGTTCCGTCGGGGCATTGGCAGACAGACCGTACGTTGTTGCTGGGAAGACTATTTCCGGAATCCGGATCGTGAGCGAATCTGATGAATCTTCCACTGCCCGGTTTCATGCGATTGAGCCCGCCGTCCCTGGTTCCGATCCACAGATTGCCGGAGTGATCCTCGGTGATCGAGCGGATCCGGTTGCTACTGATGCTGTTGGGGTCTTCAGAATCGTAAAGATACCGTGTGAATGTCTCTGTCTCAGGATCAAAACGGTTCAATCCCGAGGTATAAGTGCCTATCCACAGGTATCCTTCCTGATCGACGTACATGCACCAGATATTGTTGCCGGAGATGGAATTCGGATCATCGAGATCGTTTCGAAATACGGTAAACTCGTAGCCGTCGAAGCGGTTCAGGCCGTCTTCCGTGCCGATCCATATCAATCCCGCCCGGTCCTGTACTATCGTTTCTACGGTCGACTGGGACAGGCCCTGCTCTATCGAGAGTCGTTTGAACCTCATGCTCTGTTGTGAAAAAGCAGGCAGGGAAAATAACAGGACGAGAAGCAGTGCACACATCGCCGGGCAGAGGTGCATTCGAAACGAGGAATTCATATATCTCCGAAACTGGTGACTGTTTCCCTGGAACAAGGCCGACAGCCGTGATTCTAGGCTTTAACCGGTCCTTTCGCAAGCATCTTCGCTAACGTATCGCGCTGGAAAACTGCATATTCATGCGATTGATATACAGGGCCGATTTATATACAATCAGGACGTCGATAAGGAAACCTGGAGGAGGACCCTGCATGACGAGGATTGTAATAGTCGAGGACAAGAAACCTATCCGCGATGGCCTGCGTGTCCTTTTAAGCGCGACAGACGGGATAGAATGCATGGCGGACTACGGCAACTGCGAGGATATGCTTTCGCAGCTCGAGGCCGACAGGCCGGATGTCATACTCATGGATATAGGGCTTCCCGGGATGTCAGGTATTGCGGGTACGAGGGAGGCGAAAAAGATACTACCGGACACGACAGTTCTCGTCCTGTCCGTTTATGATGACGACGAAAATATCTTTCAGGCCCTCTGCATGGGCGCATCCGGTTACCTTGTCAAGAACACTCCGCCGGCTCGCCTGATCGAAGCGATCAAGGAAGCTCACGAGGGCGGTTCGCCGATGTCGGCCAATATTGCGCGCAAGGTCGTGAACCTGTTCCGGAAGAAGCTGGCCGGTTCCGTCGAATCCGATGTCCATCTAACCGAACGCGAGACGGAGGTACTGGCGGGACTCTCCGACGGCCACAGCTATATCTCCGTTGCCGACGCGTTGTTCATCAGCGTCGACACGGTCCGCTATCATATCAGGAATATCTACCAGAAACTCGAGGTCCACTCCCAGTCCGCAGCTGTATCGAAAGCGATCCGAAAGGGACTGATCTAGCCGGAGCCGTCCAGTCGATCCGACCCTGAAAAAAGCCGCTCCCGGGATTCCGGAAGCGGCTTTCCTGTGTACACTCAGCCTTTCGGCATGAGCATGCGGGGATCCATTACTCGGCGTTTCTAACTAAACGCAGCCCGCCTGAAGGTCTTGAGGCATATAGGCGAGTCGCGGAGCGGCACCACCTGGCAAAACTATAGGATTCGCCACCGCGAAAAATAAAGCTGGTGCCTGTCGCGGAGCCTGTGGGATCGATGTCCGGGCTCTCGAATGTCCCCGTTCCATAGGCACCATAGCGATCCCAGACCATTTCACTCTTGTTGCCGTGCATGTCGTACAGACCCCAGGCGTTGGCGATCTTTGTAGCGACCTCGTAATTCGGGTACGGCGTGTTTCCGCAGTAACAGGCGATGAGATCGAGGACGGGATCGTCGCACCGGATATTCGTGATCTCACCGTTGGCGAAGGATGTGGTCGTGCCGGCCCTGCAGGCATACTCCCACTCAGCTTCTGTAGGCATGCGGTAGCCGTTGGCGTCCCAGTCACACGTCACTTCGGCGCCGTTGGGGTCGGATCCGCTGATCGTATAGCAGGGTGTGTACCCGTCCCGTACGGAGAGGGCATTACAGAATTCAAACCATGGCATACGGTTACTACTTATCGCGCGGTTTTCTGTACCTGGAAAAATGACGTACTCCGGGAAAACGGACTGATAATGGGCTTTGGTGATCTCGGTCGTGCAGATATAGAACGGGCTGACCTGGACCCAGTGCTGTGTCTCATCGTCGCTCCGGCCCAGCTCTGTCACGGGGCTGCCCATCTCGAACGTGCCGGCGGCGACCAGGACCATGTCCGGTTCCCAGTCCTGGGAATAGTTTCCTGTAAGCGTCTGATTGACGGAACCGTCCACAGTTATCGTCTCGCTGGCTGGATCTGGAAGGTTCCATCCTGATACCGCACCCCATGTGACCGTATAGTCGCCGTAGGGCCTGTCGGAAAAAGTAATGTCGCCTGTATCATCCCAGGTCCATCCGTCCGGACCATCCAGGTGCCACGGCGCATCGATTGCATCGGGATTAGTGTTGATGATGAGGCGCCCGAGTTGAGCTCCGTACGCTCCCTGGAAGAGTATGTTGCCGCCCTCGGTCAATGTTTGTGCCGGCGTTGTAGGTGTGGTATATCCCGACACCGCGCCCCAGGTCACGGTATATTCGCCGGCCTCCATGTCGGTCAGTTCCCCGTACCCCGTTCCGTCGTGGCTGTAGCTGCTCGGACCATCGAGGTGCCACGGAGCGTCGGTAACGTTCTGCGGCTGGACATAGACCGTCCCGGTACTCGCCGACTGCTCGGTGTAGGTCCCTGTGAATGTCACGGTGCCTTCATCGGCGAGAGCGAGTGTCTCGGTGGCGGGACTCGGGAGATCCCAGCCCGTCACTGCTTCCCAGGTGATCGTATATGACCCGGGAGTAAGCCCCGGCAGGGTCTCGTCTCCTGTTCCGCTGTGGCTGTAGCTCTCCGGGCCGGTCAGGGTCCATGGAGCGCTGATGGTGTTCGGCTCGGGATTGACTGTGATCGAACCTTCCTGCTGGACGAATGTGCCGCTGAAGGTGGTCGTTTCGCCGGCCGTAACAGTCTTCGTCTCGACCGCCGGGTCGGGCCTGTTCCACCCGGACATCGCGGTCCAGGTCAAGGTATAGTCGCCCGGCTCGAGCTTTGTCAGGGTCTCGTCATCGGTTCCGTCGTGGACATAATTGTTCGGACCCGTCAGCTGCCAGGAGCATGTGACCGTGCCCGGACCGGCGTTCACGGCGACCGTTCCCGTTGTTTCCGGTTCGGGCTTGGGCGCCCCCGGATCGTCATCTCCACAGCCGATGGCTGAAACACAGATCAGCGCAAGGACTATGAATATGGAAGTAAATCTGGTCATTTACTAACCCCCCGCAATAAATGGAAGTGAGTATTCAAAAGGAAAGCGTTGTTCCCTTTTGTCCCTTTGTTAGATTGTATTTTAAAGAGAGGCACGTGCGTAAGCCGCATGAATATGCTGTTTCAGCGTGTAATGGATCGAAAGCAGACGATTATCCCGCCCATATATGCGGGGTCGGATCGGGGAGGGCTCTGAACCCCGAATCTCTGGACTCAGGCCGCCATTCTGCTATAATCCCGCAGATATGAAGATAGTCGTCACAGTACCGTACACTCCATGGCCCGTCACGCGCGGGACCGGCAGGCTCATCGTCAATCTTATTTCGGGCCTGTCGGAGCGTCACGAGGTGACCCTTGTCACGATGACTCTTTCGAAGGACGAGCTCGAGAGGCTGCGGGAACTCGAGAAGCCCGGTGTAAAAGTAAAGGCGATGCTCGCGCCGCACCGGCAGGGCGCGTCGGGGAAGCTGCTCCGCAAGGTGCGCAATATCATCTTCGATTACGTACGCGGCATCCCGCAGGATGTCAGCTACAGCGCGCCGCCCGAGTTCCTCCGCCTTATCGCCGATACTGCCGCTGATGAATCGGCCGATCTCGTCCTCGCTTCGTACTGGCACATGTACAGGCTGTCAGACTACGTGAGTGATTCAAAGCTCGCACTGGTCACCCATGACATGGACTATATCGTCAACCGCGAGAGGCTGAAGCTGGAGTGCAGGGGGGAGGGGCGGATAAAAAGCGACAAGGAGACCAGCAGGCTCGAGCGGATCGAGACAGAGGCATACAGGAGATTCGAGACGATACTGACCGTGACAGCCTCGGATGCCGATGTGCTGAAAGGTATTTCCGCGTATGAGGGCAAGAAGATCCTTCCGCTTCCGCTGGCGCTCGATCTTTCAGTTTTTTCGTCAGGCGCCTTCGAAAGGGAAGAGAACAGGATCCTCTTTCTCGGATCGTTCCATTCCGATTTCAACAGGGACGCTCTTCGCTACTTCACTTCGGATGTGTTCCCATCGGTCCGCCGCGAGATACAGGGGGCGGTACTCGAGGTCGTCGGACATGGAACGGACGACAGCCTGAGGGAGGGGGCGGGAGAGGGCGTGGAGTTCATAGGGGGAGTGGACGATATCATCCCTTACCTGGGGCGATGCTCGCTGATGGTCCTGCCGCTGAGGTTCAGCGGCGGCGTGCGGATCAGGATGATGGAAGCGGCGGCAATGGGGACTGCCGTGGTCAGCACACCGGCAGGAGTCGCGGGGATGGGACTTGCAGCGGGGAGCGATTACCATGAAGCTACCGATGCGGTATCTATGGCGGATACGATCGTATCACTGCTTCGTGACGGGGAGGAAGCGATGAGACTCGGCGGAAACGCACGTCGATGGGCCGAACAAAACATAGCTATGGAAAACTACGCCGACCGGCTCGATGCCATGCTTGCTGCATTGCGGGACTGACCTTTTCTCTCATCGAGAAATGATATTAATCTCTGAGTATAACTCTCTGTAAAATAAAGTTTACACCGCTGTCCCTGTGTGATACACTTAGATACTCTCAATACAAATGGGGGAAGCAGAAAACCCTTCAAAGGGCAGGCGTACGATTATCTCATCATCCGAGGGGGGACCTGTACCGTATATGTGTTACAAGGTCCGTGCATCAGTGTCCTTATCCATTTCCAGACATATTCTACATGTACGTCCTTTTCCGCCTGAATCAGGGATCAGAGCGGGCAGCGCCGCCGTATCGGCCGCGTGCCCCTGTTTATAGAAGACAGCCGCCGCAGCGGCGGCCGTAACGAACCACCCGGGGAGGGAAGGTTATGAAGAGAGCATCTTCAATCCTCCGGGTTTCGATACCTGTTCTGATTGCCCTGACCACATTCGCTCAGGCTACCCAGATCATCTACCGAAGCCCGCAGCAGATGGGCGAGGAATCCGCCCTTGTCGTTCAGGGAAGGGTGACCGACGTACGGTCATACTGGAACGACAGTAACACCAAGATATTTACCGAGACGCGTGTCGCTATCGACCGGTCGTACAAGGGAGGCGCAGGCGGAGTCGTCAGCGTCGTCCAGCTCGGCGGGATCGTCGGCCACGTGCAGATGAAGGTCGAAGGAGCCCTTGCCTGGAGCCCTGGCGAGGAGGTTCTCCTCTTCCTCGAGCCCTTCTCCGACGACAGGTACATGGTCTACGGGCTGTCCCAGGGCAGGTACGATATCGAGCGTGACGAGCGCGGCCGCCCCTTCGTCAGCCGCGGCGCCTTCGAAGGCATCGAGATGCTCGACGCGCCTGATACGAAGACTCCCGAGACAGAGAGAGTCCCACTCGACACATTCATCGACAAGGCCCTCGGGGGCCGGTAGGAAAGGAGGATCAAAATGAGTTACCGTAAGTATTCTTTTCTGTTTCTCGCAGTGATCCTTCTCGCCGCCGGTCTCGGCGTGCAGGGTGGGATGAGAGACTTGATCGGCATAGCCGATGATGCCGATGGGGACGGGGTTCCCGATTCGGTGGATGCGTGTCCCGCTGAGGACGCATCCTTTTTCGACCGTGACGGTGACGGGTGCATCGACAACCCGGTCAGCGCGCGGCACACGGAGTTCTGGGTGGAGACGGACCTGCCGTTCGTCTACTACATCCAGGAAGCCGGGGCCTCCGGCGTCGGTGACGGCAGCGACTTCACCGCGATCCAGAACGGGATGGACGCCTGGGCCGCCATCCCCGACATCGACTTCTCCGTGACATACGGCGGGACGATCGCCCAGGAAGATGCCGACGCGATCGATCTTGTCAATATGATCACCTTCATGGACGACGAGTTCAAGTTTCCCTCAGGCGTGCTCGCTGTTGGGATATCCACGTCGTTCACCGTCGATTCGACGCATGAAGCGGTCTACTACCGCCCCGGACAGATCATCGATGCCGATATGATCTTCAATCCGATGATGAGCTTCAAGACTCCGACCAGCGGAATCTCCGGTCTTGATATCCAGAGTATCGCGACACATGAGGCGGGGCATCTCTTCGGGATCGCCCACTCGGCCGTCAGGTCGTCGACGATGTTCTACGTGCTGCCTTCCGGCACTGAGGCGACCACGCTTGAAGCCGAGGACATCCATACCTTCTTCAAGGCGTACGGCGATTCGACCGCTCTCGCGAACGCCAACCGCATTGAAGGAAAGGTCACTCACGGACAGACAGGCGAAGGCGTGCCCGGCGCGGCGATATTCGCCATTGACGCTGCAGGTGGAGACACCATTGCGTGCGAGTACACCTTCCCCGACGGCAGTTACTCCTTCGTCGGCATCGCCGACGGGAGCTACTATGTCGCGATCCATCCTCTCGATGGGACGTCGTCGATAGGATACCTCATCCCCGATTACATAAACGCGCTTGTAGATTCCACAGCCGAACAGCTCTTTCTGTCCGAATACTGGGACCTCGCCGAGTCGAGCGCGGACAACGTGAGCGACCAGGATCCCGTGGCTGTATCGGGCGGATCGACCGCGATCAATATCGATCTGATCACCAACATCGATGTGACGCCTCCGACGGTCACTTCGATTACTCCTGTCACAAGCTCCCTGGGAGTCCTCGTTAACGCCGCGGTCAAGATCACATTCGACGAGGCGATCGACTACACGACGATTTCCGGAAACTTCAGGCTGATGGACGAGGACAGCAACTTCGTCAGCGGTTCGGTCGCCGTCCTCAACGACGACTTGATACTGGCCTTCACCCCGAGCGCGCCCTTTGATTTCGCGAAGAGGTACGACCTGACAATCGAGACGGGGCTGCAGGACAAGTATGGAAATGGGCTCGCGGCGGATTATGAATCCGACTTCACCACCGAGCCGATACCGTCGCTTGCGATCACGAACCTCTCCCCGAACAAGGGCGTGGTCGGTTCGATCGTCGTTATCAGCGGTGTTGGATTCGACTCGTGGCCGGCCAGCAATACGGTCTGGTTCGGGTCGGAAGTTGCGACGGTGACCCAGGCATCACCTTACCGTCTCGTGGTAACGGTCCCGTCCGGCGCGGTGACAGGAACGATCTCCGTCAACAACGGGACCGAGACGGCCTCCGGGCCGACCTTCACGATCCTCTCGCAGGAGGAGATAGCGCGCGGGTTCCAGACGGGTCAGACGATACTGGGCGGATCGCCGCGTTCGCTCGAGGTCACCGCCGACGGAGCCTGGGCGTATGTCGCTACCGATGTCGGCGCGTCCGCGGTCGTATCGGATCCGGGGCAGACCGGTTACCTCGACGTCACGCAGATAGGCGTCGTCGGGGGACTCGACGACATTGCCCTGAAGTCTGACGGCAAATGGGCGTATGGCGTAAACACAGTCAACGAGAAGATATACGTAATAGATACGGATCCGACTCATATCGGATTCTTCAATACGGTGGTCTATGAGCTCGATATCGACGCGGGGCCTCTCGGCATCGCGATCGACCCGGGCGGAGAGAAGGCCTATATCCCGACCGACGAGGATGAGATCCAGGTATGGGACATCCACCAGGGGAGCGAGACGCTCAACGAGCAGATAGGCCTCATAATACCTGAGGAGACTTCGCTCAGGGGCAAGCTTGCCGTCGATCCTTCGGGTGACATGCTGATCGCCCTGACCGGAACGGGCAAGTTTCTCGCCTACGACCTCGGCCCCGATACGCTTCTCGCCTCCTTCACGGTCAATACCGACCCGCGCGATCTCGTGGTCGATCCCGCCGGCCAGAGGGCATACGTGAGCGGGGGGGACGGCGACATGACGGTCGTCTCGCTCGCCGGCCTGTTCAAGGTCCAGGATATCAACACCGGCGGTTCTTTGAGGGGCGCAACGATCACGCCCGGCGGCACGTATCTCTACACGGCAAACAGGGAGCTGAACCTGATCGACGTGATCGACCTCAACGAGGCGCGGAGCACCTTCCGCAGCATCGTTGCTACGATCACGCAGGATCCCCGTCCCGTCGATGTGGCGCTCTCACCCGACGGTTTCTACGCATTCTCCATAATCGAGAGCTCGGAGCAGCTCGTCGTGACGACGATCGGTCTCGGACCGACACTGAGAAGCATGTCGAGGCGCGCCGCGGTGTGGGGAACGAAGATCGTACTTGCGGGCGACGGTTACGGTACTGACGTAGCCGACATCAGAGTGAGGTTCTCCGGCCCTGCCGGCAACTCGATCTCCGTGACGCCGGAACGCACGACGGGGACTGCCATCACCGTGACAGTGCCCGCCTCGGTATTAAGCGGCCCTGTGGACATCTTCTACGATCCGCCGGTGACCGTGCCTCCGGGCGAGGACCCGCCGGCGCCGCAGATCTCGAACTCGCTCTATTTCAAGTCCCTCGCGCCGGGAAGTCCGTTCACAAGGCAGAGGCTGGCGGGCAAGATAGAGCATTCACCCGGCTGGGCCCTCGACGACGCGCTGGCGATATCACCCACGGGTGACTTCATTGTGATCGGAGGGACGACGGGCGAGCTCGGCATCGTCGATATCGATCCCGACAGCCCGACCTTCAATACAGTGATCAACACCTTCCGCCTGGCAGCCGACAATGTCGTCGACGTGACGATAACTCCGGACGGCGAAAGGGCATTTGCGGCCGTACCGAGCGATTCAGTCTACATAAGAGCATATTCGGTGAACCGGTATTCCGGGAGTTATGGCAACTCGGTCGGCGAGATAAATTTCGGAGAACAGGGGTACTTCATCGGCAGGATCGAACGTGTCGAGGTAAGCCCTGACGGAGAACTCCTGTTGGCGACCGATTTCAGCCTGGGGCTGGTCTTTGTCATCGACATCAGGCCCGGCTCGACAACCGAGTACGAGATACTGGCCGATCTTGACCTCGACAGGTGCACGGGGATCGCTTTCCATCCGTCGGGCACGCATGTCTATCTCACCGAAGTCAACACGCACAGTGTCAAGGTCCTCAATATCGATCCGCTCAGCGCGAATTATCTTACGTTCGGAAATTTCGTCACCTTCCCCGGAGCTCCCGCGCCACTCGCGCAGGATCTCGACTTCCTGCCCGACGGGTCGGAGTGCAAGGTGTTTACGATCAATCCAGAGTGGGTCTACGACATGAGGGAGGTGTACACGATCGACACGAGCGATCCGGCCGCTCCGATCCTCGATCCCGACGGTGTCGAAATACCCTATGGAACCACCCATTACCTGGGGTTCGAGAAGATCGCCATATCACCGAAGGGAGACAGGGCTACCGTCCAGGTCACGCAGGGCGGGTACTATAATCTCGACCTGGTCGCCTATCCCGACTCGATCCTGGGCGGGCTCTTCGACATCTCCGTGATGTCGGGAACCGATTTCGCCTACACGCCCGATGCGTCGAGGCTCTATGTCGCCTCGATTTTCCCCGACAGCGTGTTCATCTACGACTACACCGATGCCGCGCACATGTTCATCAACTCGGGGAACTTTCAGAACGGCGTCGTCGGCCAGCTTCTGCCGGCCCCGCTGCAGATTTTTGTCTCCAATGGGCAAGGTCTTCCGGTCGAGGGCGTCCCCATTACCTTCCAGGCGGAGAGCGGGATGTTCACGGACAGCCTGACTTCGAGGATCGTTGCCACCAACGTGAACGGGTATGCGTCGGTCGAATGGTACCTCGGCGATACAGAGGGTATCCAGCTCGCCAACGCCCAGGCTGTCGGACTCGATCCGCCGATCGAGACATTCGAGGCGAACGCTGTGCCCGACCCGGGCACGCTTCCGCTGTCGATCTCTCAGGTGCTGCCCTACCAGTTCCAGCAGGGCGTCAGTATTACCACGGGAGTGCAGGTGACGTTCAACAGGCCCGTTGATCCGGTGACTGTCACGAGCGGTACTTTTTATCTGCATGTCTCCGGCGACATGACGCCTCTGTCTGCGATGACAGGATACGCCGACGGTAACCGCAAGGTCGCCCTGATCCCGTACGCCTCGCTCGACTACAACGAGTACTTCCAGATCGAGGTTCTGGGCGGGATACATGATGATGCCGGCGACCCGCTGACCACGCCGGGACTTTACTCATTCCAGACCCAGACGAAACCGCCGCTGCAGATCACTTCGATCAGTCCGCCGAGCGCGACGGTGGGCATAAACGTGCTGATCTCAGGCGTGGGTTTCGAAACGCTGGCAGGCGACCACACGGTCCTTTTCAACGACGAGGAGGCCACGCCGTACGCGGCCGGGGCAGGCTACCTGAAAGTCAAGGTGCCTCTCAACGCGATACCGGGCATCGTCAGGGTCGCGGTGGCCAGCGATACATCTAACGCACTGCCCTTTACTGTGCTCGTACCGAGCACATCGCCTGTCGATGAGGTTCTCGCAACAGTCGGAACAGGGGCGACCGCAAAGAGCGTTACGGTGACCCCCGACGGCGCTATAGCATATTCGGTCAGCCCGGACGGCGATGTCGTCATTCCGATAGATATCGTAGGTGAGACGACCTATCCGAGCATCCCTGTCGGCGACAATCCGATCGCCATCGCAATGCATCCGGACGGCAATTATGCATACGTGGCTAACTTCGGCTCGGGTACTGTAACGGTGATCTGCGTCGATCCCGACTCTGCAGGGATATTCAATACCCCCGTCGCAACGATCTTCGTCGGCACCAACCCGCTCGACGTGGCGGTGCATCCGAATGGCGACAGGGTATACGTTGCCAACGCCGGCTCGAGCAACCTCAGTGTTATCGACGGCGACACGGGAAGCGGCACGCATCACTCGGTAGTGGCGACCGTCGGTACCGGAGCATCGGCGAAGAGCGTTACTGTGACTCCCGACGGGACAAGGATATTTGTCGGCACAGATACGGGATATACGATCGTCGATCCGCTGACGAATGGCGTGACCGCTACGGTCGGTACCGGTGCAGCGACAAGAAGCGTCACGATCACACCCGACGGTGCGCTGCTGATAGTCCTGACGACAGAGGGCGAGGTCCTGCTCATCGACGTACAGCAGGGAAGCTCGACGGAGAACCAGGTAGTAGCGAAAGTCGGGTCCGGAGCGACTACGAAATCGGTCACGGTCAGTCCCGACGGCGCGCTTCTCTACATCATCCTCGAGAATTCTGATTACGTGATAGTCTATTCGATCGAGACACTGGGCTCGATCGGCGTGCTCGAGCCCGGCATCAACTATCCGCCGCCGGTTATCCAGGTCACGCTTATCGATTCGATACTCGTCGGGTCGAGTCCGGCCGACGTCGCATTCGATCCTTCAGGCTCGGGAATGACGATAATCACGAACGCGGGCGACCAGACGGTAACGATACTCAACGCATCGTCGGTGCCTGCCGGTCCTCTCTCGGCCGATATCATCGTCGATCCGCAGACCTTCAAGTTCGATTCAAGGGGACGTTTCGTCACGGGATACATCGAGCT
>DAOVNN010000207.1 GCA_030630165.1 Candidatus Krumholzibacteriota bacterium | reverse complement strand
GCCATCTGCGTATTCTCCATGCTGATGGCGCTTGTGGCACTGTTGTTTGTCGCCTTCACGTTCAAGGAGCCGGACAGGACCGGTGAGCCGCAGCGCTCGATGAGTAAGACATTCTCCGATATGTTCAAGCTCTTCGGCGAAGTCAAGTTCGTCACCTTTATCCTTATATTCGCCGGATTCGACCTGATGTTCTGGCAGCTCTATATCTCGATACCGAAATACATAGTGACCCACATCTCGGAATCGGCTCCGATGGAGCTGATCGTAGCTATCAATCCGCTTATGATCATCATCTTCCAGCTTCCTGTAGCCAAGGTCGTTCTGAAGATGAAATCGACGACTACGATGGCTCTCGGCATGGGGATATCGGCGATGGCGATGGTGATGATGGGACTGATTCCGACGCTGTGGGGAGCATGTCTGTCGATAATGCTGTTCGCGCTCGGTGAGATGACCTTCGCGCCGCGTTTCCTCGATTACGTTTCGAATCTTGCGCCGAAGGGAAAGGTCGGGCTCTACCTCGGGTTCGCTTACGTCCGGGCCTTTCTCGCCAACATGATCGGCGGACCGCTCGGCGGATTCCTGCTCGCGAGGTACGTTCCCGAGGAGGGAACGAGGGAGCCGTGGAAGATGTTTTTCGTCTTCGCCGCGGTAGGCCTGGTCGCCCTGGTCGCCCTGTTCCTCTATAACAGGCATTACGGCGAGCAGGAGGAGAACGGGGTGCCGGCAGGGGAATGATACTCTCAGCGCCTGACATAGTCGTACTCTCACTCTATCTGATGATCGTGTTCGGTATCGGCGTAGCCATGTCGCGGCGCGCGTCGCGCAGCACCGAGGAGTTCTTCGTCTCGGGCCGCTCGCTTCCGTGGTGGATAGTAGGCACATCGATGGTCGCTACGACATTCGCCGCTGACACGCCGCTGGTCGTCTCCGGCCTCGTGGCGCAGGGCGGGATCTTCCGTAACTGGATGTGGTGGAACTGGGCGTTCGGCGCCGTGCTGACCGTCTTTCTCTTCGCGCCGCTGTGGAACAAGGCGAGGATCACTACCGACGCAGAGCTGATCGAGCTGCGCTACGACGGAAAACCGGCGCGGGGACTGAGGTTCTACCGTGCCGCGTGGTTCGGTATATTCCAGAACGTACTGGTGATCGCCTGGGTGATGCGGGCGATGGCCAAGATCATTATCGTGGTGATGGGTTGGGACGCCGGGACGACAGTGCTTGGAATACAGGCCGATGTGTTCACCGTGCTGGCGCTCTTCGTAATAGCCGTTACATATACGGCCCTTTCGGGACTGTGGGGGGTGGTCGTCACCGATGTCCTCCAGTTCGCCATGGCGATCGGTGGCTCTATCTATCTCGCCATCGCGACATGGTCGAGGCTCGGCGGGCTCGACGGGATCCTCGAGCGTCTTCCCGCCTCCGGCTTCGACGCAGTGGAGGTCCTCAGGATGCTCCCTGCCCCGGACAAGCTTCTTGCCGCCAACCCGTTCACCGAGTTCCTGCTGCTGATCCTCGTCGTATGGTGGGCGTCTTACCAGGTCGACGGCGGGGGATATATATCGCAGAGGCTCTTCGCGGCAAAGGACGAGCGGCACTCGGTCTTCGCCTATCTCTGGTTCTGCGTGGCGCACATCTGCCTTCGGCCATGGCCCTGGATAATCGTAGGCATCGGAGGGATGGCCCTCTTCGGCCAGGTCGGCGACCCCGAGACATACTACCCGATGATGATGAAGGAGATACTGCCGCCGGGGATATTCGGGCTCGTGCTGGCCTCTTTCTTCGCCGCTTTCATGTCGACGATCGACACCCAGCTCAACTGGGGATCCTCACTCGTAGTCAACGATATCCTGCGCAGATTCCTCTGGAAGGGAAAGAGCGATCGCAGCTACATGCTCTCAGCCCGGCTGTCTGTCATCGGGCTCGCGGTGCTCGGCGCCCTCGCCTCATTTGCCGTCAGCGACATCTCGTTCGCCTGGAAGCTTATCATCTCGATAACCGCCGGGATAGGATCGGTCTACATCGCGCGCTGGTACTGGTGGCGGGTCAACGCCTGGTCGGAGATATCGGCGATGGTAACCGCAGGAGTCTGCACCCTCGTATTCACGATCATGGGATCTACCGAGAGGTTCGCCGGTTCGCCGGTGACGCAGTTTCCCTACTCGACGGTCATCACATTCTTCATAGTCGTACCGGTGTGGATCACTGTTACGATCCTTACGAGGCCGGTAGGCGATGATCGTCTCATAGACTTCTACAGGCGCGTCAGGCCGGGCGGCCGCGGATGGGATAGGATCAGGGAAGCTGCCGGTGTGGAAGCACTGCCCGGCACGGCCCTGCGGACCGCTGCGAAGATAGTCGCCGGGATCGTTCTCGTGTTCTCGACCCTTATCGGGACTGGGAGCCTCATACTGGGAGCTCCCGGACGGGGGCTCGTTCTTCTGGGCCTCGCTGCCGCAGCCGGGAGCGCTCTTTTTATGCTTATGCGCGGAGAAATGAAACATTCTGGCGAGAAACGTGTATTAGATGAATAAACAGGATCGAACCATTCACCTGAAGGAGGGCAGATGAGATCTGCTACATCGAGAGCGGCGGCCCTTGTCGTCGTTGCGGCTTTTATCGCCGCGGCGGCGCTGCCGGCATCCGCTGAAGAGGCAAGGCTGCTTCGTCATCCCCATATAATGGGCGACAAGGTGGCCTTTGTTTATGCTGGAGATATCTGGACAGTATCCACCGGGGGCGGAAGCGCGAGTCGCGTCACTTCGATGCCCGAGGGGCTCGAGGTATTTCCGAAGATCTCCCCTGACGGGAAGTGGATCGCGTTCTCGGGCGAATATGCCGGGACGCGCCAGGTCTACGTCGTGCCGTTCGATGGAGGGGTCCCGAAGAGACTGACCTATTACCCCGACGTCGGCCCGATGCCTCCGAGAGGCGGATACGACTATATGGTCCTCGATTGGACGCCGGACGGGAAATATATCCTCGTACGCGCGAACAGGACGCCGTTCGGCCGCAGGGTCGGCAGATACATCCTTGTCGATCCGGTGAATCCCGGCATCGAGAAGGAACTGCAGATCCCCGAGGGCGGCCCCGCATCCTTCTCTCCCGACGGAAAGAAACTCGCGTATAATATCAAGTCACGCGAGTTCAGGACCTGGAAGCGCTATGTGGCCGGAAGGGCGCAGGACGTATTTACATACGACCTCGACACCGACAAGGTGGAGAAGATCACAGACTGGGAAGGAACGGACAACTTCCCTATGTGGGTCGGGGATGCGATCTATTTCGCCTCCGACCGGGACGAGAACTGGAAGCTCAACCTCTGGCGCTACGACATTCCGACAAAGAAATTCGACCGTGTGACCGCATTTGAGGAATTCGACGTTCTCTACCCGAGCCGCGGTGGCGATCGCGTAATCTTCGAGAACGGCGGTTACCTCTACTGGCTCGATACAGCGGGCGGCGAGACGAAAAAGATCGAGGTCATCCTCGGCAGCGACAAGCCTTTTACACGCACAGTTTACAGCGGGGTGAGCGGCAACATCGGGAGCTATACGGTCTCCCCGTCAGGTAAGCGCGCGGCCTTCGGTGCCCGCGGCGACATCTTCACCGTTCCCGCCGAGCACGGCATCCCGAGGAATATCACGATGACGTCGTCGATCCGTGAGCGCGACGTCGAGTGGTCGCCCGACGGTAAATGGATCGCCTCTCTCTCCGAGGAAAGCGGAGAGTACGAGCTGTGGATCTATCCGCAGAACGGAAAGGGCGAGGCAAAGCAGATAACAAAGGGCGCCGATTCCTGGATGATGGGGCCGAAGTGGTCGCCCGACAGCAAGAAGATAGCGATCACCGACAAGAAGAACATCCTCTGGATCGTCGATGTCGAGAGCGGAAAGAAAAAGAAGGCCGACCAGAGCGAGATGCGCGGTATCGGCAGCTATTCATTCTCCCCGGAGAGCGACTGGGTCTGCTACACGAAACTCGACGACAACTGGATGAGCTCGGTATGGGTGCATTCGATCAAATCAAGTAAGAGCATGCAGCTCACCGGCGGGTTTACCAATGACCGCAACCCCGTCTTCTCAAAGGACGGGAAGTATATCTACTTTGTGTCGAGCAGGGACTTCGTCTACATGGAGCGCGAGTGGCAGGCCAGGCTCTACATGGGCACCCTGGCCGCCGAGACCCCGAATCCCCTCGCGCCTCTGAGCGACGAGGAAACCCCCGCCGAGGATGACAAGGAAGAGGGGGAAAAGAAGGATAAAAAGGGAAAGAAAGACGACGAAGACAAGAAGGATACCGAAGAAAAAGCCGTCATCGAGAAGATCGACGCCGAGGGATTCGATGCCAGGGTAGTGGCCCTGCCCGAGGAGCCGAAGACTTACTACGCCCTGACCGCCATCGACGGCGGCCTGGCATTCATCGTCCGCGAGGAAACGGGCGACACCGAACTGAAGAAATTCGACCTCGAATCGCGCGAATCGAAGTCGATCATGAAGAACCTCCGTGGCTACCAGCTCACCCCCGACGGGAAGAAGTTCCTCTTCTCCCCGAAGAACGGCGGCGGTTACGGTATCGCGAGTTTCGCGCCGGGACAGAAGACGAGCGAAGGTAAGCTCGACCTGACCGGCATGAAGATGAGGATCGATCCCAAGGTAGAGTGGAAGCAGGTCTATCATGACGCATGGCGGATCATGCGCGACTGGTTCTACGATCCCGGCATGCACGGCGTCGACTGGAAGGCGATGCACGACCGCTACGCGGTCCTGCTGCCTTACGTCGCGCACCGGACCGATCTCGACTACATCCTCGGCGAACTGATCGGCGAGCTCAATGCCGGTCACACATATGTCTTCCCCGGAAAGTTCGAGCAGGTCGAGCGCGTCAATGTCGGCCTTCTCGGATGCCGTTTCGAGTCGGACAAGGGTAAGTGGAAGATCGCCAGGATCTACGACGGAGCGAACTGGCACGACAACGAGCGCTCGCCTCTGACCGAGCCGGGCCTCAATGTCAAGGAAGGCTCCTACCTGCTCGCTATCGACGGGCACGAGCTGACCGCCGACGAGAGCCCGTATATATATCTCGAGAACAAGGTCGGCATCCCCGTCATGCTGAAGATCGGCGACAAGCCCGAGATGAAGTCGGCCAGGGAGATCAGCGTGAGGCCCATCGCCTCCGAGCTGAACCTCTTCTACATGGACTGGGTCGCGGAGAACCGCAGGTACGTCGATAAACTTTCAGACGGTAAAATCGGCTACATGCACATCCCCAATACCTGGTACCACGGCTACAGGTCGTTCTTCGCCAACTTCCAGCCGCTGATGGACAAGGAAGCACTGATCATCGACGAGAGGTATAACGGGGGTGGACACTCGCCTTACGAGATGGTCGAGATCATGAGCAGGCGCCCGTTCAGCTACTGGGCGTCCCGCAATTCGCGCG
>DAOVNN010000192.1 GCA_030630165.1 Candidatus Krumholzibacteriota bacterium | reverse complement strand
TTAGGGATTTCGGGCGTGAAAATAGTGTCAAGGATAATCTTGGCATTTATGAATAAAATCGAGCTTTGGAGGGAGGTTTTGAAAAAGAATCGGGATGAATGGAGAGGGCTTACCCGGAAGAAACCCTCGGTGCTCCCGGGGTTTCGAAGGGTAAGCCCTCCCGCTTCGCGACCTATTTTATAGCTGCCTTGACTGCGAACTGGAATCTGAATGCATCGTATTCAGATGACACGTCGCTTGCTCCGAACTCCCTTTCCAGGTAATCCGTCTGCATAAACGCGAGTTCACACATCAGCGAAACGTTACCCGTAAGGCTGTACATCATGTTGCCGAACGCTTCGGAGTTGAAATCCGTCAGTGCATAGCGAGTGCCGTCGTCGGGAACCAGCCATTCGCTATCGTCCGGATTGTCGAAGCAGTAGCCGAAATTGAACAGGAACTTAGGCGACGCCTTAAACTGGAGCATCCACCATCCACCTAGAGAGGGCAGTGGGTCTCCGACGGGGTTGACTCCCTGGCCGACACCACCGAGATACTGATTGAGATTCTCGCCCATGAACAGCTCGGCGAGCACGGCGAATCGCTTGTTTATCTTGACCGCCAGATCGCCATTGAGCGACCACGATTTGGTGTCCAGGCCATCGATTTCCCCCGTACCCGGATCGGTATATTTTTCCTGGCCGTAGTGTCCCGAGACACCGATCGAGAGCTTCCCCTCTTCGCCGAACGGCGTTCCAAAACCGAGACGTCCCTGGAAGGTCGGCACGGCGGAATCCGCTCCGTCATCTAATCCGTCTCTGATGAGCGGCCCTGCATCGAGGTTGTGACCGATGTTCCTCGTGATACCGGCGTCGAATTTGATGGTCGACTTCTCTCCCTGCGCCATCTTGTAGGTAAAGCGCATCTGTGGCCTGCGATAGCCTATGTTGCCCTGCATCCAGCCAACCGAGTAGTTGACCGTCTTCGGGTTGAGGGGAGAGATGATGTCCCATGTCTGCCCGAACAGCAGCGCCCAGTTCCCGCTCGCGACCTTGACGTAGGCGTGGCGCATCATCGGGTTCGCCTTGTTCTCGGCGCCGCCTCCGTAGAAGTCGAACTCGATCTTCGCGGTGGTCTTGTACTTTTCCTCATCCCACCAGAAATCGAAACCGAGCCTCGTCTCATTTGCTGTGAGATAGAAAGCGCCGTTTTTTTCTTCCACCGGAACGACCCAGAACCTGTAGTTGCCCGGGTGGATCCTGGTGTTGTCCCAGATAGCGTCGGCCTTGACATAGCCCCCGAACTTGAATCCGTAGGTCGGCTCGCCCGCCGTCGCCGGCAGCGAAGCCGAAGCGAGGACGACAGTTGCAAGAACTGCAATGATAACGCGCTTCATGTGACACTCCTCTCTTACAGTGACGTGAAAAAACTTTTTTCAGCGACAGAGAGTCGGGCATAAAGGCACCCGGTGTCAATTGTTTTTCAGGAGGCGCCACTTGCCGGCGTCGCGCAGAGGTTCGAACCCGTCGGTCTCGTTTTCGCGCCCGGGCGGGACAGCTCCGCGCACGAGGAGATAATCAAGACTTTCATAGCGCCCGTCGTATCTTTGAAACTTGCCGATCCACTCGAGATATGCGGGGAGGACAGGCAGCTTCGCTTTTCTTCTGACCGCGCCGAACCTGTATCCGATGATGCTCGTCGTGGCGATCCCCTTCTTCCATGTGATGTAGTAACCGGGATAGTGGATGTATGCCGGCCTTCCGCGCCAGGTGTAGTTGTAGATCAGGCCTGAGAGTATCTTTCCTTTCCAGTGGTCCGGGAAGAAGTCCGGAGTGAAGCTCTCGTTCTCATGGTTGAACGAGTGGAAATTACTCCACCATAGGACCAGGTGAGCGAGGCAGACGACAGTCGCGACTGCCCGGACAAGGCTGGACCTGCGACCCTTCCAAAGAATGCCCGCAACTATAACGAGTGACAGCATTACAAAGACGGAAAACCTCTGCGCGAGGATCGCCTGTCCGGGCAGGTCCTTTGGGAGAAACAGATAGCAGGCGAGAGAGGCGGCAAGCAGGAGGAGGGCGTATCTTGTTCCTTCCGGTCTCAGGGCGGCATCTTTTTGCTTCCTGATCAGCGGGATTGCCGCGGCGGCTATTATGATGAGAGAGAACGCTGTTCCGACGACTACTGCTGTCGTTCCGCTGAGGACGTTGTAGTTGTCGATAAAGAGGATCTTCCACCTGTCGGGGAATGCCTTGAAGAACTCCCCCGAATAATAAACGGCGAGATGTTCCGATGCGCTCGGGCCGAACCAGAACGATCTTCCGTACAGCCACCAGACTGCGAGCATCGCAAGGGCCGGCACGGTTGTCAGGCAGTTCGCCGCCTTGCGCAGTGGTCTTGTGTTCCTGGCGAAGGCTATGAATACAAGATGTATTAAGGTCGCGAAGATCGCGGCGAGGGCGTGCGCGAAGAATAGTAATAACAGCAGGGACACGCTGGCGGCAGCATTTCGCATGCCGGACCTTCCGGAGTTCATCGCCATTCCCGCCGAAGCCCAGGCCGACAGCAGAACGAGCGGTATGGCCATCGTATATCCGGCGAATCCCCAGCAGACCGAGTAGCTGTATAGAAAGAGAAGGGATAGCACGGCGGGCCAGAGTGTGCCCCCGAGCCGCCGTATGAGCAGCAGTACGGAGAGGGGCAGGAGGAGTACATACAGGAAATACCAGATCCTGTTAGCTGTCTCTACGGATGGAAAGATCTTCGATGAGCAGAAGACGATATGCAGCACGTTCGGTTTCGGGAAGAGATCGACACTGAAGTATTTCGCGAACTCGGTGCCGAACTCGCCGTAATGGCGGGCGATCGTTGATGCTGCCAGGTGATTGGGCAGGTCGGTAAACGGGAGAAGCCTCGAGCTCGAGACCGCGAAGGCGTGAAGAAGGACAAGCGCCGCGAAGACGACGAGAAAGAGTTTTTTCGATGAACCAGAATAAGTCATCTGCTAGCCGCCGTCCGCGATTTGATCAACCGGGCGCGATCAGCCGAACTCGATCATCCGCTCGATAGCGGACCTCGCCGCGTCGGCCGTCTCCTCCGGAACTGTGATGACCGGCCCGAGGTTCTCGAGGGAAGCGAGGATCTTCTCGAGCGAGATCTTCTTCATGTTCGGGCAGATCGCGTTCGGCGAGGCGGGGATAAACGTCTTTTCGGGGTAGAGCTTCTCGAGGCGGTAGCACATCCCGACCTCGGTCCCGACAATGAATGTCGTCGCGTCGCTCTCGCCGGCGAACTTTATCATCGAGCCTGTCCCGAGTGTGATGTCCGCCTCTGCCTCTATGGATGGATTGACCTCGGGATGCACCATGACGACCGCGCCGGGATGCTGCTCCCTCAGTGCCTGTATCTCCTCCGGCATGATCTTCTGGTGAGAGGGGCAGAATCCGTCCCACAGGATCATGCCGCGGTCGATCTGCAGCGATATCCACCCGCCGAGATACTGGTCGGGCCCGAATATGATCTTTTTGTCCTCCGGGATGGAATCGACTACGGCGAGGGCGTTGGCTGATGTGCAGCAGATGTCGGTCAGCGCCTTGACCTCGGCGGTCGAGTTAACGTACATCACTGTCACTGCGCCGGGGTGCTTCTCCTGGAGTTTTCGCAGTTGCGCGGCGTCGATCATGTCGGCCATCGGGCAGCCAGCCTCAGGATCGGGAAGGAGGACCTTCTTGTCCGGGGAGAGGATCGCAGCTGTCTCTGCCATGAAGTGGACGCCGCAGAAGATTATAATCTCCTCTTCCAGCGTTGCGGCGAGACGGCTCAGATCGAGCGAATCACCGAGATGGTCGGCGATGTCCTGGATCTCGGGCGGCTGGTAGTTATGGGCGAGGATGACCGCGCCTTTCTCTTCCTTCATCCGGAGGATCTTCTCTATCAGTTCACTTGCCGGCATGTTTCGATGAGCTCCCCGCTCAAAGCTTTTTGCTCAAAGTGTTACGCTCAGTCCTTCTTCTCTTCGCCGCCCATGGCGCAGCCGCAGTGCGGGCACTCCTTGAGAGACCCTGATACGACCTTGCCGCACTCAGGGCAGTCGCTCAGTTCGGTCTTGCACGAACCGCAGAACGGATATGTCTCCTCGACGTCAGAGTCGCAGAAGGGGCATTTCTGGCCGTGCAGGTCGCTCTTGTGAGCGTGAGGCTTCGGGGCGGGCTCGCCCGTGTCCTTCCTCTTGCGGTAGTCTTCGATCGCGGCGTGCAGCGCGTCGGCTCCGAGGTTGGAGCAGTGCATCTTGTTCTTGGGAAGGCCCCCGAGTTCCTCGGCGACCATTTCGTTCGTGATCTCCATCGCCTCGTCGAGGGTCTTTCCCTCTGCCATCTCGCTGACCATGCTTGAGACGGCGATAGCTGCCCCGCAGCCGAAGGTCTTGAATTTTACGTCCGTGAGCTTATTGTCCTTTACAGTGATCATGAAGGTCATCATGTCGCCGCAGGTCGGGTTGCCGATCTCGCCTACGCCGTCGGGGTCCTCTATCTCGCCGACATTGCGCGGCTTCATGAAATGTTCCATCACCTTGTCGCTGTACATTGGCATTGTTCTTCTCCTGTCAGCCCTGGTCCTTGTTATAGATGGGGGACATCTCGCGCAGCCGCGAGACGACCGGTTTCATCTCTTTTATTACCGTGTCGACGTCCTCGATCGTGTTCGAGTCGCCGAATGTGAATACTATTGATCCCTGCGCCGTCGCGGCGTCGTATCCCATCGCTTCGAGAACGTGGCTTCCCTTGAGCGACTTCGACGTGCAGGCAGAACCGCTCGCGGCCATGATCCCGTTGTGGTCGAGGAAGAGCAGGAGGCCCTCGCCCTCGATGAACTTAACACAGAACGACGCGTGCCCGGGGAGGCGCTTTTCGGGATGCCCGGTCGCGATCACGTCGGGGATCGCCGCGGGGAGTCTCTCGATAAAGGCGTCTCTGATCGGTATCAGGCGAGCCGCCCTGTCGGCCAGCTCGGCCAGGGCCAGCCCGGCCGCGACGCCCATGCCGGCGATCGCCGGTATGTTCTCCTGGCCCGCCCGGAGGTTTCTTTCCTGGACGCCGCCCTGGATAACCGGCCTCATCGGGAATCCCTTGCCGAGGATCAGCGCGGCCGCTCCCGGGGGGCCGCCGAAATTCTGCGCCGCGATTGTCATCGCGCTGGCGCCGATTTTCTTCATGTCCGCTTCGATCATGCCCGCCGCTCCCCACGAATCTGTGTGGAGGGGCGCGCCGGCCTCTCTGCATATTGCGGCGAGCTCTTCGACGGGCTGCACTGTGCCGACCTCCGTGCTCGCGTGGATCATCGAGACTACGGCCGCTCCGCCCTCGAGAGCCTTCTTTAAGTCTTCAGGATCGATGAGGCCATAGCTGTCGACCGGGAGGGTAACGATCTCGAACCCTTCCTTTTCCAGCGTCTTCGCCGGCGTCATTATCGAGATGTGCTCCACCGCCGAGATGATTACGCGCTTCGACTTGTTCGCGCGGCCGCGGGCGATGCCCTTGAGGGCCATATTGTTCGCCTCGGAGCCGGATGCGGCGAATATCACGTTGTGCGCAGACATGCCGACGAGGGCGGCGACCTGTTCCCTCGCTTCCGCGAGGACCTCTGCGGCCCGCTGGCCGCGGGTGGTCACGCTCTGGGGGTTGCCGAACCCGTCTTCGAGAAGGGGCACCATCGCCGCGACAGCCTCGTTCCTCACGGGAGAGGCGGCGACGTGGGCGAGATATATCTCTTTTCGTTCGCGCATCAGATTACCGTCCT
>DAOVNN010000100.1 GCA_030630165.1 Candidatus Krumholzibacteriota bacterium | reverse complement strand
CTATTGTTGTGACTGCAGTGAGCGGGTTTATCACCTGGCGCCTCTTCCCGATACCTTTCGGAACGCTGTTCAACACCTTTTTCTATATGACAGCGGCCGGGCTGGTCGTCTGCCTCGCGATCCTCGCGGTCATGGCGTTTCGTGCGAGGGCGGTCTGTGTAAAGGCGATCGGAGTTCTCCCCGCGATCATCGCGATCGTGATCGTCTCCGGTGCGATAATCCTCAAGATCGATTACAGGCTCCTGCCGAACATGAGCTACAGGTACGGCCTGACTGCCGAGCAGTGGAAAGAGGACTTGCGGTACCTTGCGCGGGAGTACTCGAAGCAGCACGTAAGGCTCTACGAGATGGTGGACCGGCAGACCTTCGAGGCCCGCGCGGCGGCGCTCGAGGATGCGATCCCCCGGCTCAGCGAGAACAGTATCAAGATGGAGCTGTACAAGCTTCTCGCCCTTCCGAACGACGCTCATTCGTTCCCCAATGTATTCACGCACAAGCTCGACTGGCACGCCCTGCCCTTCAAGTTCTGGCTCTTCAATGACGGAGTCTACGTGCTCGACGCTGGCAGGGAGCATCGCGATCTGATCGGGGCGCGCCTCGTCGAGATAGGGGATGCGCCTATTGCGGAGGCATACAAGAGACTCCGGCCATACCTCGCCGCCGAAAACGAGTTCAACTGGAAGGACAGGTTCATCCACTGCCTCAGTATCGTCGAGTTCCTTCATGCTGCGCGTATCGTCGACGACCCGAGGGCCTTATACATGACGTTCGAGACGCGAGACAGGTTGAAGATTACCGTCGAGGTGGAGACGTATCACTATATCCCCGTCATGTACTGGTCGAGCTTCAGGACGATCGACAACGATCTTCCATATATGCTCTCGAACGATCGCAGGGACAACTGGTGGTTTACGTACCGGGAGGACACCGGCACCCTCTATTTCCAGTTCAACCGCTGCCTTCGCGAGTCGGGGAAGGAAAGAATCGAGGAGTTCGTGCAGCGTCTCGGCGAGTGGGCCGACAGCAACGAGTTCGAAAGGCTCGTCGTCGATATCCGCAAGAACGACGGCGGCGACGGTTATGTCGCCCGGCAGGTCGCTGACCTGATCATCGGCAACGATCATGTAGACCGGCCGGGGAGGCTCTTTGTCCTTACGAGCCGCAAGACATTCTCCGCCGCGGTGATGTTCCTCTCCCTTATCGAGAACAACACGAAGGCCGTAATCGTCGGGGAGCCGACGGGCCAGGGGCCCTTCTTCTGCGGGGGGCCGCAGCCGATCACGCTGCCCAACTCGGGGCTGGAGTTCCTGGTCTCGAGGCACTACAACCGCTGCTCGCTCTTCGATGACGGGCGCAAGTGGATCATGCCCGATCTTCCTGTCGAATACACGATGAAGGATTACCTCGAGGGGCGCGATCCGATGATGGATGCTGTCCTCGAATACGGGACGCCGGTAGTGACCGCGTCCGAACTCGGCATATCGGAACAGGAAAAGTATACTGGCCGCTACTGCCTGAGTTTTTACCAGATCCTCACCGTAGAGGCGGCAGGAGGGGGGTTGAGGTTCACGGTCTCCGACTTCTTTGAGGAGAGCTACAGGAAGGTCAGTTCGGATCTCTACTCCTCCGGCAGCGACCTCTTCCACACCGATATAGACGGGGTCGAGCTCTTCTTTTCCGAGGGCCCGGACGGAGCCTCGGAGGGAGTCACCCTCAAATGGCGCGGAATAGATACCTATTCGGAGAAAGCGCCGGAGGGGCATATGGTGGCAATGGAGCTGTTCGCCGAGGGAAGGACAGGCGAGGCCGTGAGGGAGCTTTATCTGCAGCGGGACGGCTACCGCGCGGAGGTACCCGGCCTGGAGGCAAGGCTGAATGTCATGGGATACGCTCTGCTTCGCGAGGAGAAGGACGCCCGGGCGGTGAAGGTCTTCGAGCTCAACGTCATGCTTTTCCCCGAATCGGCCAACACGTACGACAGCCTCGGCGAGGCGTACATGCTCAGCGGCAGGAGGGAACTGGCGATAAAGAGCTATGAGAAGGCGCTGGAGCTGAACCCCGACAGCAAAAACGCCAGGGAGGTCCTCGAGCACCTCAAAAAAGGGCAGGTCCGGGATCGCGAGACCCGCAAATGGTCCGGATGAACGTAACCCAGGGTACTCCATAAAAAGAATCACAAAAGACATAGTAACGCTTGACACGCACGGTAACTATTGATATGTTAGTGTGCAAATATAATGAATTGGAGATAATATGACTGGCGAATTCTCTCAACTCAGGCGATATCTGCACGAGACATTGGGGATTGATATCCATCCTGCCGGGTGGGATGAGGACATGCTGCTGCCGGTTTTTCTCCGGGATCTATACACATTCTCCAAGGTACGGCTGATGGCAACTCTATGCCTGCTGATGCTGGACAATGAAGAACAGGAGCAATCACCGGCGACCGTCCGCAAGCACATGGATCTGATAAAAACCAGGTGGGATGGGGATGTCGTGTATGTAAGGGCAAGGGTTACTGCCTACAATCGAAAACGTTTGATCGAGCGCAAACTGCCATTTATTGTGCCCGGCAACCAGATGTATCTGCCCATGCTGGGCATAGATCTGCGGGAGCACTTCAAAAAGCTGCGGACAGAAACTCACAGGTTCAATCCCTCAACTCAGGCATTGGTCATACATGTGCTGCTCCGTGGAACAGCAAAGAGAATATATACGCCGGCAGAAATGGCTGGTCTCCTCGGGTATTCTGCGATGACGATGACCCGAGCCTTCGACGAACTGGAATCATCCAACGTGGGAGAGATCTTTCTCGAAGGGAGAGAACGATATCTTCGATTTTCTGATCCGGAAAAAGAAATCTGGGCAGAGGCCAGGACATTATTACGAAGCCCTGTTAAGAAAAGAATCTACATTAATCCAGAGAATGTAAAACTTGCGGGACCTCGCGCCGGTTTGACCGCACTGGCTGACTACACGATGCTGGCCGAACCGTCAATTCCAGCCATCGCTTTAAGAAGAGAAGACTGGAAATCGTTGAGACAACGGCATCAGGTCGAGGAGTTCCCCTCCCGGGAGCCCGGCGCACTGGAACTGGAAATCTGGAGTTATGCCCCGAGCCTGTTTGCCGAAGGCGGAGTTGTGGACCGCCTGTCCCTGTACCTTTCTCTAAAAGAAAATAAAGATGAGCGGGTTGAAGCGGCGCTTGAAGAGATGATGGAGGGACTGAATTGGTAAAAGGACTGGATCTCTTCAGAGAACACTTCCGTGGATACACTGATCGTTATCTGCTGATCGGTGGAACTGCCTGTGATCTGGCGATGGATGAAGTCGGGCTCGAGTTTCGTGCTACCAAAGACCTGGACATCGTCCTGTCTATTGAAGCTCTCGACAAGGAATTTGTGGAAGCCTTCTGGACCTTCATTCGGGATGGGAAATATAAAGTCCAGGAAAAATCGACAGGCGGAAAGCAATATTACCGTTTCCAGAAACCGGAAACTGAGGGTTATCCATTCATGCTGGAGTTGTTCTCGCGTAAACCCGATGTATTGTCACTTTACGACGACAGTCATCTGACGCCGATTCCGGTAGGCAAGGATGTTTCGAGCCTTTCGGCTATCCTCCTGAGTGACGATTACTACGATTTCCTTTGCGCCGGCAGGAGGGAATCGGATGGACTCGCCTTTGTCGGGGCGGAGCATCTGGTCCCGCTCAAGGCCAGGGCCTGGCTTGACCTGTCAGAGCGTAAAAGCCGGGGGGAAGACGTCGACAGCAGATCCATCAGGAATCACAAGAATGACGTCTTCAGGTTGTACCGGATACTGAGTCCTGGTTTCGATGCTGATGTCCCTGATAATGTCAAAGATGATATGAGAGAATTCCTGTCATGTATGGAGGAAGAAGAGATCGACTTCAAGGCATTGGGGCTGGGCATTATGGATCGTCAATCCGTTCTGGCGGATATCCGGAAGATCTATGCCATTGCTGAGGCTTGAAGCAGGATCTTCCCCGAATACGGCGGCCGCGAAAGTTTGGAAAATATACACATTACGGCATTATTACCTTGCAGATGGCCCGAATAGTGCTATCTTAGGCGCGTGACAGGTAGATTTGGGAGCGAAGCTACAAAGCGATTCAGATAGTGACGGTAGACAGAACCTGCCTTTTAGATCTTCTCGATTATCGGCTTCACTTGATTCCTCTCCAAAAAAACTGTACGTGTTTTTTTTACTCAATCGAGACCATTTAGGAGGTCAAGATGAAGCTTTACGTAGGAAACCTTTCGTTTGATACCAGTGAGAGCGATCTTCGCTCCGCCTTCGAGGCTCACGGCACCGTGGATTCAGTGGCAGTCGTCTCTGACAAGTTCACCGGTCGCTCCAGGGGCTTCGGTTTCATCGAGATGAACAACGACGAAGAGGCCAAGGCCGCTATGTCGCAGATGAACGAGAAGGAACTCGACGGCCGCAAGCTGAACGTCAACGAAGCGCGTCCTCGCGAAGACAATCGCGGTGGCGGCGGTGGCGGCGGCGGCAGGTACTAGATAACCTGATCGCTTACTAAGATCAAAACGGGCTGCAGGCAGGGAGCCCGGAAGATCATGGAATAGAGGGGAGCCGGATTCCGGCTCCCTTTTTCTATCCCCGACCCAGTCAAGAATCATTACGAACTTGAATTTTCACAAAGATCAAATCTGCTGGGTGCGCCATCACTTTACGATCGGCATCTACTTCTACCGGATGACCGCGCCCGGGTTCACCGAGACGAAGAAGATGGTGCTTCTGAGGTAAGCGGAAGCATTTACATGTCATAAGTTAATTCGGGGGTGATCAGATTGACCGCCCCCTTTTTGTGTTAGCACTTAATTAATTACGACATAAACGAGTATTGACAATATAAAACGCATAATGATAAAATATAGCTTACAATAAGCGAAAATTTTTCAAAAGAATATCTATTCGCCCGGGGTCTCGCAGCCGGGGTGATATATAGAACCAGCTAAATCGACTGTCGTACAAACAGCCACGCTAAAGGTGTATGTATGCGTATTCTTCTTGTGGATTCAATCTTATTTAAATTTCTCAAGATCAAACCTGACAGGAGGCCGTCATGTCTGTGAATCAACCTTGTGTATGGAGGGGCAGAAATCTTTCAGTTACAGCAGCGATAGTTTTTATCGCTGTTTTTTTTGTTCTGACAGTCACACTGGGCGAACTGTCGGCGTCTGATGCCGGAATCCGTCCGGCTTACAGTGTCGATATCAGCGGCGACCTCGCCGTCATCGGCGCGAGCTGGGAGGACGGATACCGCGGAGCGGCGTATGTGCTGCGAAGGGATGGTATTGACTGGGTGATCGAGCAGCGCCTGGTACCATCCGACCTCGGCCTGTATGACCATTTCGGCAGTTCAGTGTCGATCGACGGCGACAGGATAATCGTAACCTCGCCGTGGCATGATCTCCAGCGCGGGGCGTCATACGTCTTCCGCCTGGACGGCGGGCAATGGGTCCAGGACAGCAAGATCCCGGCTAGCAAAGATGCGGTGGCCGGGAGGCTCGCGGCAAACAGGCTTCTCGCGGGCGGCCCGCCAGAGGGTGATGTTCTGCCTGCCGGGGCTGAGGCGCTTGTCGGCGTCCTGGAAAGGGAAGCGGGCTTGAATCCGCCTCTTGCGGCGCCCGCTGCGCTGGTCGCTCCTTCGTGGGTGTCCGCTACTGACGGCACCTACGAGGACAGGGTCGAGATCACATGGGAGGACACCGGGCAGGAAGCGATCCTCTACAAGGTCCTCAGAAACGATACGCTCATCGCGTTCGTCACCAGTGACCTTTTCCTCTACAGAGACGAGACGGTCACCCTCGGCCAGACGGCTGCGTACTGCGTTGTCGTGACCGATATGGTCGCTGAGGAAACGACACCTGTCTGCGACGATGGCACGCGGATATTGTTCGCGCCTACCTCCTTCACCGCCTCTGACGGTCAGTACACGGACGGGGTGCATCTCTCCTGGATCGACATGTCGTCGATCAATGAAAGATATGTGATCTACAGGGACAGTGTGCCGATAGACTCGACAAGTGCAAATGCGACCTCATATCTTGACGACACGGCAGTGCAGGGAAGATATCCCTACACGTACGAGATCACCGCTTATGTCGATGGTGGTTACGAGTCGGCCGCAGCCACAGATGACGGCTGGCGAGGCGAGATCCTTCCGCCGCAGAGCGTGGCGGCATCCGACGGACAGTACCTCGACCGGGTCGTCGTCACATGGCTCGAGCAGGCGGACGATGCGACAGGTTACAGGATATACCGCAAGGGAACACTTATCGACTCGACAGGCGTCGGCGTCGAGACTTACACCGATTCCACCGTGGTGTTTGGCGTCTCGTATGAATATTGCGTTGAGGCAGTCGGCGCGGGAGGCATCGAGTCGATCCGCATCTGCGACGATGGCAACGCGGGCCTCACCACGCCCGGAAGCGTCAGCGCGAGTGACTCCACATACGACGACCGGGTGCAGATAACCTGGGAGGACCTCTCCGACTACGAGGACGGATACGAGATCGTCCGCGATACATACGTGTCCAGCGGTATCGGGAAGAACGATACAAGACCCATCGTCACAGCCTCACTCGACAGCGTCATTGTTGGGACAGTGGGTGCTGGAGTCGAAGTCTTTGACGATATGACCGTCGAGCCGGACGTGATCTACGTCTACTACGTGCGTGCGTTCAGCACGGAGGGCGGCGTCTCGCTCTACGGGGAGGACCTGGGATTCCGGAGCGTTGTGCTCGCGCCCAATGGATTGCAGGCGACCGACGGCGATTACGAGGATCGCGCATACATCACGTGGCAGAGCACCTCGGCAACGGCGGTCGGATTCATGGTCTTCCGCGACGGCGAACTGATCGCCTCTGTCGAAGAATCACAGAAGTACTATAACGACACGGGAGGAGTGGCAGGGCAGGATTACGAATACAGCGTCAAGGCGGTCACCCTGATGGGCGATACGAGCACGAGCGGCCTCGATGCCGGCCGGCGCGAGCTGCTCAGCCCCGCCCCGGTGACAGCCGGCGACAATACTTACGAGGACAGGGTCCTTATCGGCTGGACCGACAACAGCGCTGTCGAGGACGGCTACAGGGTGTACCGCCGCGCGGCGGCCGACAGTGATTCGGTCCTTGTCGCCACGACCGACCCGAATCGCACCTCGTTCGTCGATTACCTCGGGATGTCTGCTGTTACATATGTCTACAGCGTGGCAGCGTATGACACTACCTCAGGCGGTACTCCCGGTGAATCGCCTGCGGCGCGGGACGAGGGAGGCAGACTGCTGATAGCACCGACCTTGGTAAACGCCACCGACGGCACGTACGAGGACCGGGTGGAGATAACCTGGGACGACAATTCAAACGCCGAAGACGGTTACTACATATACCGCGACGCGGCGCTGATCGACTCGACGGCGGATAATTACACGTCGTATACAGATTACTCACCCATGCTCGGGACGCAGCACGTCTACAGCATCGCTGCGTTCGACGCGATCGGGCCGTCAGCGGCTTCCTCGAACGAAGGCTACATCGACATCCTTGCTCCCGTCTCAGTCAACGCCTCCGACTTCTATCAGCATGGAATCGAGCTGTCCTGGATCGACCAGTCGAACATTGAGGATGGGTACAGGATATACAGGGACGGCTCAATCATCGCGACATTGAATGAAGCGGACAGGGCATCTTATATCGATGTTTATTATGGACCAGCAGGAACAGTGGGAAGCTATGACACGCCGGGTGGCGCTCAGGGTATAGCCGTTGCAGGCAATTATGCCTATGTTGCGAATCGGTCTTACGGTCTTTATGTGATAGACATCAGCGATCCTGCGAGTCCCTCACTCGAAGGGGTCTGTGATACGCCGGGTTTTGCTGTTCGCGTAGTTATTCTGGGCAATTATGCCTACGTGGCGGATCAATCTTACGGACTACAGGTCATCAACATCAGCGATCCTTCAAATCCCATGCTCGAGGGGCACTGTGATACACCGGACTATGCAGGGGGCTTGGTGGTTGTCGGTAATTATGCCTATGTTGCGGTTCGGTATTCCGGTCTTCATGTGATAGACATCAGCGATCCTGCGAATCCCATACTCGAGGGGAACTATGATACACCGGACTATGCATCAGACGTGGCGGTTGTCGGCAATTATGCTTACGTGGCGGATGGCATCTCAGGGTTGCAGGTGATCGATGTCAGCATTCCATCGAATCCTGTGAGCGAGGGAACCTGTGATACGCCAGGCATGGCTACCGGTATAGCCGTTGCCGGAAATTATGCTTATGTGGCGGATAATGTTGCTTCCGGTCTTCAGGTCATCAACATCAGTGATCCTTCAAATCCTACACTCGCAGGGAACTCTGATTCGCCGGAACATGCGGTGTCTGTTGCAATTGCGGGCAATTATGCCTATGTTGCGGATTGGTCTTTCGGTCTTAAGGTGATCGACATCAGTGATCCTGAGAATCCCGTACTCGAAGTGAGCCATGATACGCCGGGTGATGCTGCTGACGTAGCTGTTGTGGGCAATTATGCCTACATAGCGGCTAATACTGACGGATTGCAGATTGTTATACCAATGGAAAACCCGGAGATAGGATATGATTATGGTTACTGCGTACGGGCCTACAGCAGCGATGTTGAATCAGATTCAGGCTGCGATACGGGAATCATCCCTGCGACGGTAACTGAGTCTGAGACGACGAGATTGTTCACAAAGCTCCTCGCCAGCGATCCGGATGCCGTATATCCTGAAAATAGTTTCGGATCCGCCGTATCGATCAGCGGGGACCGGGTTATCGTCGGGGCCAACTGGGACGATGAGAACGGCAGCAATGCGGGAGCGGCGTTCATCTTCGAGCGGGATGCCGGAGACGCCTGGACGCAGAAACAGAAGCTCCTCGCCAGTGATCTGGATGCCGTATATGCTGGAGATGAGTTCGGACGCAGCGTATCGATCAGCGGGGACCGGGCTGTCGTCGGGGCCT
>DAOVNN010000294.1 GCA_030630165.1 Candidatus Krumholzibacteriota bacterium | reverse complement strand
GTATCGACAAGGTATTCGAGAACGAACTGGTCAGAAAAATGACCACAGCGGGGCTCCGCATCGCCTCCAGGACTCCAGAGGTGGAACAGACCGAACGGCCGGAATATGTGTTCTCCTACCAGATCATCAGCTACCATGTAAAGTATCCGGATATCGGCCGGAGTTACTGGGTCGGGGCAAAAGAGGTCGAAAGGCTCGCCGAGATAGGCATCTTCGCCAAACTGCTTGATTCCTCGACCGGTGAGATCGTATGGGTCGGTGAGGCCCAGAAGAAGTACGAGGACAGGATCGCGTATTCGCTTCTCGAACGCGTTGAGGATCCTGCGCATGATTTCACAATGCCGGTCAGGGACGAGATCCGGTGGAGCAGGTTCGTAGAACCCGTTGTCGTTACTGGAATCGTTGTAGGTCTGGTATACTTGTTCTTCTCAAATCAGGATTCAAACTGAACCGGGATGCGGATGACAGTCTTCCGAACTCATTTCAGAAGGCGCGTGTACCTCATGCTTGTCATGATGGCTGCGCTCGCTGTTTCATGCGGAAGCAAATCAGTCCTTGAGCAGGTCGAGGAAGAGTACGCAAAGGGTAATTACCGCGAGGGTCTGTATATAGCGAGGCTTCATTTCCGCAGGGGTGGCGAACGATCGCCCGAACTCCTTTTTCTCGCGGGGAAATCGTACATGAGACTCGGCATCGAGGCGGAGGCCTCGGACAGCTTCGCCGAAGTCTTCAGCAGTGATTCTACATGGGCGCCGATGATAGCCGGCGTACTGAAGGACGAGGCCCTTGAGAGCCTCGAGAAGGGATTGACGGCAAAAGGAAGCCGGTTCATCATCCAGGCCGTGAATTACGATCAGGACCTTGATTTCGGGCGGTACAACGGGCTTGCCGGGGACCTGATGCTCGACAGGAAGGATTACAGCAGAGCGATTCATTACTACACGGTCTTTCTCGAGGAGTATCCCGATACGGTCGGTGCTGCCGTGGTGATGATGGATCTGGGATCGGCATTCGAGGGTCACGGCGATACGCTCGAGGCGATACAGCTGTACAGGGATTTTCAGGACCGGTACCCGAAGAGCAGGATGAGGAGTACAGCCGAGTGGAAGCTGGAGAACCTTCTGCTTGATTCGGGAAAAGAGATGCTCTCGGGCGGTGAGCCCGAGGAGGCCGAACGGATACTTGGAGAGCTGGCGTCGACAGCGGGTAATCCGCTCGTCAGAGAGAAGGCGAACTTTCTGCTCGCGGAGATCTTTGAATCAAGGTCCGACTTCGCGAAGGCTGTGCGGTATTACACGGAAGTAGTCAACATGAATCTCGGAGTGAGCGGCAGGCTGGCAGAAAAGGCCAAGGAAAGGATTGAGAGGATTGAGGCTGAGAGGAAAAAGAACCTCCGCTAGGACGCTGACCGTCCTTATCCTGGCAGCTGTTGCGTTGTCATCGTGCGGCGGACCTTATTCCGCCCGCAACGTCAACGTTCCCGACGAGAAGCTGCGGATCGCCGATGATCTGTACTCGAGGAAGAAATTCACCCAGGCAGGCATGGAATACAAGGATTTCCTCGCGGTCTTCGCGGGGGACGAGAGGAGCGATTTCGCCCAGTTCAGGCTGGCCGAGTCGTATCGTGGGGCTAGGGAATACGCCCTGGCCTCCGTCGAATACAGGATCCTTATAGCGGACTACGGATACAGCGAATACATAGATGACGCCTTTTTCCTCGAGGGACTGTGCGCCTTCGAGATGACCCAGAGAGCGGAAAGGGACCAGTCCCAGTCGCACGATGCGCTGGCCCGGATCGAGCGGTTCCTCGATATATTTCCAAACAGCCCGCGAAGGGAGGAAGCGCTCAAGGTCCGCGGTGAGATCCATGATATGCTCGGGAAGAAGTCGTATCAGAGCGCAAAGCTCTATTTCAAGAGAAAGCACTACGGTGCCGCGGAGATATATTTCAGAAAGGTCGTCACCGAGTACCCCGATACCGAATGGGCCGGCAGGAGCTGGTACTACATCGGGTATATAAAGCAGTCGAACGACGAGAATGATCTCGCGGCCGATGCCTACAGCCGGGCGGTCCAGTCGAAGCACAAGTTCTCGGAGCAGAGATCGGCCTCTTCGCAGTTGAAGAAGCTTTCGAAAGAGAAGTCCGGTGGCTGATATGGAAAGGATAGGGTTGTTCGGAGGGTCGTTCGACCCCGTGCATACCGGGCACCTGATCCTCGCTCAGATGGCGGCTGATTTCGCCGGTCTGGACAGGGTGCTGTTCATGCCGACGGCCGCACCTCCACACAAGACAGAGGGAACCCTGTCCCGGTTCGAGGAACGCATCGCGATGGTACGCCTCGCGATCGAAGGGAACGGTCTGTTCGAGTTGTCTCTTCTGGAAGGATCGGGAGTCCCGTCCTATACGTGGGAATCGGTACTTCATTACTCGCAGGCCGGGTACGGAAGGCAGCAGCTGCATCTGATCGTAGGCAGCGACTCTCTGCGCGAGATGGGGAAGTGGCGGAAGCCGGAAGTGATATTTGAAAACGCGACGATAATATCGATGACAAGGCCGGGCAGCGGAGATCTTCCAGCCCCCCCCGCGGGGGCGGTGATGATGATCCTCGATACGGGCGCGAACACGATCTCGTCGAGCGGGATACGCAGCCGGGTCCGGGAGGGACGGGCGATCAGGTACCTCGTACCTGAGCCTGTCGAACGATACATCGTAGACAAGGGACTGTATTCTGACATCTGACGATGGAGGGACGTGATGGCACTATTCCTGATCGACGGGCACGCCATCGCCTACAGGTCGTACTACGCATTCATACACAATCCGCTTACAAATGCGCGCGGTGAGAACACGAGCGCAGTATACGGATTCCTGCGAACGGTTCTGCAGCTCCTCGACCGCTACAATCCGGAAATGCTCGCATGCGTCTTCGACAGCGAGGAAGAGACCGAGCGCCACAGGGAATATTCCGATTACAAGGCTCACAGGGAGGAGATGCCCGACGATCTGTCTCCTCAGTTTCCCGTCATAGTCGAAATGCTCGGGGCAATGGGAATTCCCGTTGTGATCAAGCCGGGGTACGAGGCGGACGATATCATCGCTACGCTCACCAGGGAAGCGGAAGCAAAGGGGATCGATGTACGGATCGTGACGGGGGACAAGGATCTCTTCCAGCTCCTCTCTGACCGCGTCCGGATCATAAGGCCGGCAAAGGGGACGAATCTCACCGATGTGGCCGGGCCGGAACTGGTAGCGGAAAAATACGGCCTTCGCCCCGATCAGGTCGCCGACCTTCTGGCCCTGATGGGGGACAGTGCGGATAATATCCCCGGCGTAAAAGGTATTGGCGAGAAGACGGCATTGAAGCTTCTGCATGACTTCGGTTCATTCGACGCCGTTTTCGAGAGGAGCGCGGAGATCGAGTCGGCTCATGTCCGCAGGAAGATAGAGGAGGGTCGGGAAGACGCGCTGATGTCGATGGGACTGGTCTCCCTCATCGACGTCCCCCTCGACGTCACCTGCGATCAGCTCGAAATAGGAAAAAGGGACGAAGATGTCCTTCTCGACATGCTTCTTGACCTTGAGTTCAACCAGGTGATAAAGGAGCTCGATCTCGGACGGACCGTCTCGGGTCCGCCGGTGGATTACAGTATGATCGACGAAGATGGACTGCAGAGACTCGTCTCCATTCTCACTGAGGCGGGCGCGTTCGCACTCGATACCGAGACGACATCTCTCGATCCTCTGGAGGCAGAGCTTGTCG
>DAOVNN010000087.1 GCA_030630165.1 Candidatus Krumholzibacteriota bacterium | reverse complement strand
GATGGATCGAGTTTTTGTGCACGCACCCTGTATGTACCGTTTCTGTCGTCATACCAGGTGATAAAGATTCCTCCGAAAGGATTTGCGCAGATATGAAATTCATCGGAATTTCCGGCAGAGGCGGAGTAGATCGACACTCCCCCGGCCGTCCACTGGGCGGCGCCCCAGACGTCAAGTGACTGGGCATATACGCCGTATCCCGTGCCGTTGCGGTAGTCGCGCCAGCAGATGATGGTCTTGCTGTTTCTGTCGAGGATCATCTGCGGGGACAGCTGGTGGTTGGTCTCACTGCATACCACTGTTCCGTCCACCGCCCAGCCGCGTGATCCGGAGAGACTGTAGCGCTGCGCGTAGATATCACCGGTGCCTGTCCGGAAGTCCTGCCAGCAGAAATAGACATAACTGCTTATAGAGTCTACGACCACGCATGCGTGGTTCTGGGTCCCCGATCCATTGGTGCAGACCGGTTCTCCATTGGTCGTCCAGAGCGCGGTGCCGCCGGAGTCGATCCGCTGGGCATAGATATCGGTAGTGCCGGGTGAGAGATAACTGTCCCAGACGATCACTGCGCCGCCAGAGCCGTCGGACGTAATGTCCGCATTTCTCTGGTGTCCGGCGGCCAGGCTTGCCGCCACGCCGCCGCTTGTCCAGAGCTCGTTGCCGTCGGTATCGAGGCGCTGCGCGTAGATATCATCAGTGCCGTTACGGTCGTCGTGCCAGGCGACCAGGACTCCGCCCTCTCCGTCCGGCGCTATCGCGGGCCACCTCTGATCCCCCGTTGGGGTCAGCAGGATCCCGCCCGCCGTCCAGAGCGCCCGGCCGTAGCCGTCTAGATGCTGGATATAGATGTCATCCCCGACGTTGCGGTAGTCCATCCATGCAATGTATGCACCGCCGGATCCGTCGTGAACGATGACGGAGTTAGTCTGCGTTTGGGAGTGGATGATGATCGGGTTGCCGTTCTCGATCCACTGCGCTCCGGCTCCGGTCGGCAGCATGAATGATATGAGGATCAGGAAACTTATTGATGCGATGGCCCTGAGGGACATTACCGCTCCTTCCGATGAGGTTGAGGATCCCATGGAGCGGATATGAAACGAGGCACTCACTGATGCCTGCTTTGATGTAATGCAGAAGTACCCCTCATCCGTATCCGCCGCAATCGAGGCGAATTATACCACAGATGCGTGTGAAACATCAAGCAAATAAAGGGATTGCGTGACTCCGCCCCGGCCGGATCACCCAGCGAAACCATCGGTATTTATCGAGCGCGTTCTATCTGAGCAGGATCATTGGTGTTCGCGACTTCCTTCTGAATGTCCTCAAGAAGGCTCGCAGGAAGGCGGGGGTCGAGGTCTCTGGCGGTCTCGACATGCTCCCTCGCGCCGTCTATATCACCGGCGGCTATATAGACCCGTGCAAGGTCGATGTGGACCTTGGGATCGGCGGGATTCCCGGCAGCAGCCCGGGTGAGCATCTCGATGGCGCGGTCATAGTCCTTGTCCATAATGTATTTTCGAGCGAGTCCGTATGTGACGCGAATATCGACGGAACGCTTTTCGGTCAGGTGCAGAAGAAATATCTCCGCCGTCCGGTTCTGAGGCCTCTCGAGATAGGTCAGTCCCATACCCATGAGGTATTCTGCTGTCCCGGGAGTGGCCCCGGACACCCTGGCGTAAAGAGCGATCAATTCCTTCGGTCTTTCCGTCTCGAAATAAATATAACCGAGGTTCTGTATTGCGCTCGTAAAGGCGGGGTCGATATCGAGCGCCCTTCTGAAGTACTGCTCCGCCTCTGCCGGGCGGCCGAGTTCGAGGTACGAGACTCCGGCATTATTAAGGGCATCAAGATGATTTCCATCCCGTTCGAGTACCTTGAAGTAGTGCTCGAGAGCAGCACCGTGCTTACCGAGGCCCGAATATATCTCGCCGGCCAGGTAGCTGTATTTCACATTCTTCGGGTCTTGCTCCGCGGCCCTGCCGTAGAAATGTACCGCCGGCAGCGTTTTTCCGTAGTGTCTGTAATACTGACCGAGGGTGCTGTAACCGTAACCCCTCGCCCGTTTACTCCAGTACCCGTTGTCGCAGAGATCGATGAAGCGCTTCTCCGATTTGACCGAGTCAGTGTTGAGCGCGATCCATGGCACGGTGTGCGTGACAATGATTGCCAGGAACAGAACGGCGAATTCGCTGCGCCGGTTCGAGAAGACATCCCGGATCAGAAGTACGATCCATAAGGCCAGTGGCAGTGCGAGGGGAGAGAAGATATCCCAGTCCCTGCTCGTCCCGATGACCTTGTTGAATGCGGCGAAGGCGAGGGAGTAGAAGAGAGCGCATAAGGCAAGGAACATTCGCTCGCGCTGACGACTGTTGCTCGAATCGCTTTCCGCGACCTTGTCTTTTCGTCTGAGCCTCGTAATCATCAGAACGGGCAGCATGAAGACAAGGGGACAGATCAGCAGAAACTCGTTTGCATAATCGAACAGCGCGTGGAGCGAAAAGACCGGGTATCCGACATTCTGGTCCGAGGTGGATACGAACAGCGGCAGGAAAGTTTCTTTGAAGAATCTGCCGAAGATGCCCGGGTTACGCAGTACCCCCAGAGCTGCGAATCCCGTCGTGATGACAACAGCCAGAAATATCCTCAGCTGTCTTTTGTCGACCTCTTTTCCTGCGTGGAAGTGCAGCAGGAGCAGCAGGCCGGGCAGCAGGGCTATGGCGGAAAGGTGGAGGATGACGGTCACGAGGAACGCCAGCAAAGCGGGGACGATCGAACCTCCACGCCTCAGCCACCTCAACGCGAAATAGAGAAATACCATCACGCCGGCTGCCACGGGCGGGTATGTCTCGACGTAGCCGAAAAAGAGCATGACTGTGCCGCAGGAGAGGAGGGAGGCGATGATCAGGATATAGTCCCCGCGCTTTTCAGAGAGGAGCTTGGCCGCTTTGTGCGCAAAGACGACAAAGACCAGTCCCGCAAGAATGCTCGTTATTGCCGACGACATGACGGGATTGACCTCGCCGAATATCCGCGCCGCATTCAGGCCGCGATAGATCCCCCTGTAGAGCCACGTCGATACCGGCTCGCGGAAGACGATGTCCTTCACGAGGTGGTTCGCCCAGAGAAAGCCGTCCCCGAGGAAGTGCGTCGCATTTCTGAATGTCCAGAATATGGCTGCAGAAACAGCAAGAACGACCAGGTAGATCAGCAGCCCCTTACACCTCGACCTTTCCGCCATACCGAACTGTCCGATTCGCTCCATCGGTCTGGCCAGTCGTACGCTGACCGGCGGAAGCACAAGCAGGAGGCCGAATGACAGAGACGCCAGGGTCCAGCCCGTCGGGATATATTCCCACTGGTCCAGCCCCCAGAGATGAAGACCCTTGAACAGGAAAGGCAGGCCATGAAACAGAATGAGAAGGCCGACCGCGATTCTCATGCCAGTAAGCAGGCGTTTGTCGAGTCCCCCTGAGTTTTTATGCTCTTTGTCGATGGCTGGATACCTCCGGCATTCGATTGAATCCTATCCTGTCTCAAACCAGATCTAACCGCAAGGTCTTTGCGATCTTCTCTATCCGGTCCTTCGGCACGTCGGCCTTTTTTGCGAACCCGGGCCATTCAGAAACAGCATCGGTGATCTCACGGATGATGTTGCCGGCGGACTTGATGCTCATCTCCCTGCCGACAGACACAAGATCCTCGAATGTGAATCCGTCACGCTTTCCGCCGATCGTCATCTGGTGGCTGTGCGTGAATTGTCCATCGGGACTGCATGACCAGGTCAGGTCGAAAGCGGGGGAGAGGCTCCATGTCCCCGTACTGTCCATGATGAAGGCGATGTTCTTCGTGTGATCGTCCTGGTTGCGCGCCACGACGTTGAAGACCATCCGCCTGAACTGCTGCCCGGCGTCACTGTATGGAAGGCGCAGCTCGCGCATCACCTGGAACGCCTGTTCGTACGAACTGCTTCCCGGTGAGTTGAAGTCGAAATGGGCCATCCCGCATAGTGAGTGCATGTGGAGTTTGCCGCCTCCGGCAAGGCGGTCGAACCTTCTGGTCATGAAATGCGCTCTTCCGCCTTCCTCGAGAAGCCGGCAATCTGCCATCGTGATTCCGGCGGCGCGGGCCATGAGCGAATAAGCGTACTCGATGCGGCCGTATCCGGCCGGATCCCCGAGAGCCTGGTCCTTTACACCATCGAATTTCAGTATCCAGTAATCGAACCCCGGCGGCGCCGCGACCTGCCCCGACCTGATTTTCCCGGTTTTGTCATTCATTGCGATAACTGCCTTGGGGCGATTTCCTCCGGCCGATGTCCCGACGCGGATGATATCGAGCATCGCATCCCCGGGATCCTTTGCGAGATCGAGTTGGAGCCTGTCGCGCCGTTCCAGAATTTTCCGGGCGAGTTCGACCAGCTCTTCCACCTCCAGTGGAACCGATTCGTCGAGAGCGGCGTTTATCACAGGCTTGAATTCCAGCGCTCCCATGCCTCGCCTGCCCGTGTAGCACAACCGCTCGACAGGGCTGAATTCATCCGCGCTCCTGCCGCGGCTCGCCAGCCACTGGTCGATGATCCTGTTTCCGAAATTATCGGGAAGCGAGTCAGCCAGCATGCCGGGGAGTCCCATGAAGGTCTCCCGTGGGAGATTGGGGAATGCGAAGACTGGCCGGCCGCCGCGGGCCCGGTCGATCGGCATCCGCAGCGGGGAGAGATCCAGTCCCAGGTCGAGAAAGCCGGGCTCGTACTCAAATGACGCGAATCCCAGCTTCGCGTCCCAGACGATGGCTCCGGCTGGTTTGCCCCAGATGAGGACATTGGCTGCTTTTACCGGGTCTACCATTCGGACTCTTCCTTTTTCCTGTCTCCGGCACTGCTGATCTCGCCGCTTTTCCTGTATGCGCGCTTGCGCTCGCGTCCCTTCATCCTGGTGAGCTGGAGCGGGCTGATTCCCGGGTCTGGCACGAAGGATCCCAGATCCTCCAGTGCGTCAAGAGCCCGGAGGATCTGTATAAGTGTCAGGACCCCGAAAGGCTTCCCCCGCTCGATGCCGCTGATAGTCGCCCTGTTCAGGCCGGTCCTGTCGGCCAGTTCCTGCTGGGGAATATTGAGGTTGAGCCTGCGCCGCTTCAGACGCCTGGCGATCTCCCGGAGTATCTCCAGGTCGCTCCTTCCATAAATATTCATAATGATGCCTTCTTTCATCAATAGCTCGATATTATGACTATATTGTTGTCTATTGACAATAATATAGATATGCATGAGAGGTGTCAAGTGAATATATTGTCGATTGTACTAATCAATAGATATAAATTTCAATAAATATGATTATTATACCCATCATAAATTATGCCATTTCTGGATTCTTTTACTCGAGGTGCCCGGTTGTACTCTACCAGGCAATGCGGTATAATCTCCGCCGTGTCGCAGAGCGGTTACAGAAAGTGACGGTACTGAGAGTGGCTAAGAGACACGACTGGTTGAGAGTCATGTCTGCCCTGGTTTTAGCGGGCTTCTTCGTGGTATGCGCGGGAGTGGACTTCTGCCACGACCACGAGGCTGATGAAGAGCCCCATGACCTTTGCCCGGCCTGCCAGTGGAACAACCTGCACCAGGACGACTACTCCGGCGCGAGCGAGATCAACGATATTCTGGACAGCAATGTTACGCTCGTCGACACCAGGGCTGTCTCTCCCGTAGTGATAATCCCATCCGATGTAGATGTAAAAACGATCCCCTCGCGGGGTCCTCCCTCTTCCGCCTGATAATCACGAAACAATCAGAAAATTCTGTCAAGCGGTCGGCGAATGTCCGGTCCGTGCCGGCGTGTTTGAAGCATGCGGCACAGGGTCTGGCCGGGCACCTGCCGGGCGCTGATTTTGAAACGAGGATGGAAGATGAAAACTGGAAGGCTACTGGTCGTTCTGCTGATACTGCTCCTGCCGCTGTCTGTGTCTGCGCAGGAAAAGGAGCCGGGCTCGAGTAAAGACGAGAGCCGGCTTGAAAAGCAGGAGCGGAAGATAGAGGAACTGGAGAAGCTGCTCACGGAACTCACAAAGAAGATCGAGAAGGCCGAGCAGGAAGATGAGATGAAAAAGCTCCTGGAGGAGGCGGACAAGCTCTCCAGGGAGAAGAAGGACGAATCGGAGGCTCCTGAGGACAGGAAGTTCTACAGCGGGCTCAGGCAGCACTCTGCCCTCAACCCGAACATCAGCGTCGGGGGCAATTTCTACTATGCGCACAGCTCGTCCGACAGCGAGTACAACATGCAACCGTCCGAGACCGACTACGGGACGGACCGTTTTTACCTCAAGGAGATCGAACTCGCGATCGAGGCTGTTCTCGATCCGTACAGCAGGGCGAAGGCGTTTATCGGGATAGGTGAAGAAGGGGCGGGAGTCGAAGAGGGGTATTTCGAACTGCTCAACATGCCCCTGAACACCAATCTGAAGCTCGGCAAGTTCAAGACGCAGTTCGGTGAGAGCAACCGGTATCACTGCCATGCCCTGCCGCAGTTCGACCGCCCGCGTGTGATGGCGAACTTCTTCGGTATGGAAACACTGAAAGGTGTCGGCATAGGGGCGAACATCCTTCTTCCCTCGATCATCGCCCACGTTAACGAGCTCGATCTGCAGTTCGTATCGGGCGGGTCCGGCCTGAGCTTCACGGATGAGGGGAAAAACGACTACATAGGGGTGGCCCATCTCAAGAACTACTGGGACCTCAGTCGCAGCACATACCTCGAGCTTGGCCTGAGCGGCGCGCTCGGTCATAACGATCCGGAAGAAAAGTATCTCACCACGATCGGCGGAGCCGATCTGAGGATAAAATGGACACCACCGGGACGCGCGAAGTATCGCGAAGTCCTCTGGTGGACCGAGGCACTTCTCTCGAGGCGCGACACGCCCGATGGGTACGTGGATTCCTGGGGGATCTTCTCCCTGGTCCAGTATCGATTCGGAGCCCGCTGGGTTGGAGGCATGCGGCTCGACTATTCGCAGATGCCTGACGACAGCAGCGCTGAGGAGTACGGGGGGACGGTCAATCTCGATCTCTGGCAGAGCGAGTTCGTCTTCTTCAGACTCCAGTACAGTTATTTCGAGAGGAACTTCGACGAGAACGACAACAGGATCGTTTTCCAGGCCGTGTGGGCCATGGGTCCGCACAAGCACGAGGCTTATTAATATAATGGCGGCTGGAAGGAGACATGTGATGAAAAAGATTTTTACAGCGATTCTCCTGATCGCGGCGACAGCCCTCACCTGGCAGGGCGCATCAGCCGCAGACAGGATAACGGTAGTTACTACATTCTCGGACTTTGCTTCGATCGCCAGAGAGATAACCGGCGATCTCGCCGTTGTAGAGCACCTCTCGCATGGCGATCAGGATCCTCACTTCGTCCCGCCCAAGCCGAGCCTGGCGTTGAAGCTCAAGGATGCCGACATGCTCGTCTCGACTGGCTTCGACCTCGAGCTCTGGCTCGCCACCCTGCAGGACAAGGCGCGAAACCGCGAGATCATGGACGGCGCCCGGGGATACGTGACCGTCTCGCCGGGCATCGATGTCCTGCAGAAGCCGAAGACGCTCAGCCGCTCGGAGGGCGACGTCCATATAATGGGCAATCCCCATTTCCACACGAGCCCACTTAACTGGAAGCAGATCTCGGAGAACATCCTCATCGGCCTGAGGAGAGTCGACCCGGCGAACATCGGTATCTACGAGGCAAACCAGAAGGCATTCGTCGACAGGATGTACAGGGCGATGTTCGGCGATGACCTGGTCGACATGTTCGGCGGGGAGCGACTGGGGGATCTTCTTCGGGCCGGTACGCTGTTCGAATTCCTCGATCATGAGTACGAGGGAGAGAAGCTCGAGGCGAGGCTCGGTGGATGGGTCGCCAGGGCGATGCCGTTCAGGGGTCTGGATATCGTTGCCTACCACAAGAACTGGGCTTACTTTGCAAAGGACTTCGGCCTGACGGTGCTCGGTTACATCGAACCGAAACCGGGGATACCGCCGACTCCCAGGCATGTGGAACAGACGATCAGGATGATCGGCGACAGGGGCATAGATATGATGCTCGTCGCGACATACTTTGAGAAGAGGAAACCGATGACGATATCGAAGAAGACCGGGATCGAGGCTGTCTTTCTGCCACTCTCGGTCGGCGCGGTACCGGAAGTGCCCGATGTCTTCTCACTAGTGGACTACTGGATCGATCACCTCAACGCTGCGGTCGGCGAACGCATCGAAAAATCTGCGGAGAGGTAGGGAAGGGCCATGCTCGAGACGCTGAATTTTCTTTCGATCCAGATCGTCCTGCTGCTTGTCGTGACCTCGGTGCATACCTACCTGGGACTTCACGTGATAAGGCGTGGAATCGTCTTCTCCGACCTGTCGCTCGACCAGCTGGCCGCCTTCGGCGTGATCGTAGGGATCGGCATGGGCATACAGGGGGGGAGCGCCTGGTCGTACGTCGTGTCGTTCGTTGCCGTTCTCCTGGGATCGGTCCTGCTGGCCTACGTGAAACCGAAAAACAAAAACATCCCGCACGAAGCGGTCATCGGGATCATTTACGGCCTGGCGCTGGTCGCTTCGATCATGGTCGCCGACAAGATCTCGGGTGGGCTCGCCTACGTTACCCAGACCCTGACGGGAGTCATGCTGTGGGTCAGCTGGCCGCTCGTGATCGTGACTGCGGCGGTATACGTCGGACTGGCGGTCTTCCACTACCTGTTCAGGGGCAGGTTCATTGCGATCACCGAGGGCAGCGGGACGCTGCCGAACGAGAACTTCTGGGACCTGATCTTTTTCATATCGCTCGGCATCATCACGGTTCTGATCGTTCCGATCGCCGGGGTCCTTCTCGCGTACGCATTTCTGATGATACCGGCGGCCATCGCGACACTGTTCACGAAGGACTGGGGCAGGGCGCTGAAGATCGGGTGGAGCGTCGGATTTGTTTCGTCGATGGCCGGCCTGATGCTCTCGTACTCGTTCGACCTTCCGTATGGGCCGACACTGGTCCTCACCCTGGGGGTCTTTTTCCTCGGGGCGCTCGCGCTGAGGTGTATCCTGCCGGCACGGGCTGGCGCGGAAAGGGGGCCGGCATGATCGAGATAGCAGTCTTTCTACTGCCGCCTTTCGTGGCCTGCGTGACGATACTGGGGCTGATGGGATACCTCGGTATCCATGTCCTCAAGCGCGAGATTATATTCATCGACATTGCCCTCGCGCAGATCGCGGCGGTGGGCGCGACTTTCGCCCATGTCTTTCTCGGGGTGGAGGAGAACGGTCTTCCGGCATATCTCTGCGCTTTCGGTTTCACCGTGATCGCCTCGCTCTTCTTCGCGCAGATCGACAGGAGGATCACGCAGATCTCCCACGAGGCGATCATCGGGGTGACGTACGCGATCGCCGCAGCCTCCGGCCTCTTTTTCCTCGCTCTCGCGGCGGGAGGCGACGTGCACATGGAGCACATGCTGACCGGCAGCATCCTCTGGGCCCGGTGGTCCGATATCGCCGCCATCGGGGGATTGTTCGCCCTGGTCGGGCTCCTGCACCTGGTCTTCAGAAAACG